>PWND01000148.1 GCA_003557965.1 Bacteroidales bacterium
GCAGATGAAGGTTATATTACAGATGATTTTGAGGAAACAGACCCGATATTTACTGCCAGTCCGGCATTTGAAATACAGGATGAAGATATTGAAAACTGGGATGAAGCTTATCAATGGGGCAATCATGCAGATGAAGGATATATTACGGATGATTTTGAGGAAACAGACCCGATATTTACTGCCAGTCCGGCATTTGATATACTGGCTGAAGATATTGAAAACTGGGATGAAGCTTATCAATGGGGTAATCATGCAGATGAAGGATATCTTGATGATGATTTTGAAGAAACAGACCCTGTGTTTTCTGCCAGCCCTGCAGCAGATATTAGCAGTAGCGACATTTCAAACTGGGACAATAAACAAGAAGCTATTACGGGTAGTTCAGAAGGTGATATGCTTTATTGGGATGGAAATGAATGGGTTGAAGTGACGGCAGGAGATAACTATCAGACTTTAACATTTTGTGATGGAGCTCCTGTTTGGACTTCAAATGGTGCATGCCCTGATCTTGCGGTTGGTGACTATTTTGGTGGTGGAATTGTAGTTTATATCTTCCAATCTGGAGACCCCGGATATGTTGAAGGAGAAGTAAATGGCATTATTGCATCATTAAGTGACCAAAGTACAGGAATTGAATGGGGGTGTCGTGACGACCTAATCTCTGGCACATCACAGGATATTGGAACAGGTCAGGCTAATACAATCAAAATTGCTACCAGGTGTGATGATAGTAATACTGCAGCCAACCTTGCTAATAATTACGTTTTAAATGGTTATAATGACTGGTTTCTACCCAGCCTTGATGAACTTGTTATACTCTATGATAACAGGGACTTAATAGGAGGATTTGTTGATGACAGATATTGGAGCTCAAGCGAATCAAGTGCATCATCAGCACGTTTTGTTAATTTTGAAACAGGTGTGTCTAACCTTGTTGCAGTGAAAGACAATAGTTATAGGGTAAGATTAATAAGGGTGTTTTAATGATATTTAATATAGCAATTAAATAGAACTCACAAATTTAGGCAAACTAACAAACATTGTTAATAAAAAAAAGCAACTAAAAATTGTATTTAGTTGCTTTTTTTTATTGTTTGGAATCAATTTTTACTGAATATTAAAAAACAAGGCAAAATTCTTTTAAATAATATTATAAAAATACTTTAATTTTGAATAATATTATAGAAGCAAAATTGCTTTACTATTGAGTTAAGTGAAGATAGGCTTTCTGAATATTAATTATTAATTTTTGCAATTTCCACAATTAAATATTATTAATTAATCTAAGCAAAATTTTATGAAAAAAGAATTATTCAACACAAACAAAAGCTTGTTAAAAAAGGTATTTATGTACCTGACATCCAAAATGTTAGTTTTTAACTTCTTATTGTCTGATTTAAAGCAGAAACTATTATTTAGCTCTGCATTACTAATTGCTTTAAGCATAAGCTTACCATTCATTACTACCAGTTGCGGTAAAGATTCAGTTGGCGGTGGTTCTGGAAGTGAAGAAGCAATTTATACAATTTATAGCAATATTAGTGACCCATTGTTTTTAAGTGCAAGGACAGAAGTGGGGGACTCTCTTGCAATTTTTGGTAAAAGGAATGAGCTGGGCGTTCCTACTTCATTCTCATCGGCAGTTGTTAGATTAGTAAATAAAACTATCAACACAGAAGATGACCAATTTAGAATTCAGGATGAGTTCTTTTACATTGAAAATAAAGGGTTAAGTGGGTTGCCATCACAAATTGCCCAGGAGGATTATACATTTTTATTCGAATGGGAATCTTCCACGAATGTTGTTGTTACTGCCGTTGATAACTTTGAAGGAGGCAGGACTCAAATGGCTTTTAACATTAATGAGGGGAAATCACAACCTGCAATGGTGCCTGTATCGGTAGAAAACATTATACCCAGGACATCTGCTTCGCATCCAGGCTTTAATCCTGACAGAATAATTGATTTGTCAGGAAAATCTTCTCAGAGTTATTTTAACACATTTAAATCTTCCTCCAGTACCAGCACTATTACAGTTGATTATTGTGATTTAAGGTTAAATGATGCCCAGGCGCAAATTAACTTAGCACAACCCGGAAACATGAATTTATGGGTTGCAGCAAATCCTGTTGGAAACGGGCAATATGTAGCTCAACTACCTATTTTAGATGATACTGTTGGAGAAGAGGTTGAACAGCTTTGTATTGATGTTTTAGGGCCATTAGGTGTTGCATGTTCAGGGGCAAAGGAGCTACTTGCAAGTTCTCCGCTTTTATGCTCTAAAATTGCAGTTGCTTCAGGCCCGGCTGCACCAAAAGTTCTAGCTGCATGCTTTAAGGGAATAGCAGCTTATGCTTATTATTGCAGTTTTGCTCACTTTGATATACAGAACCTGGAAGGTTATGATGGGCCAAATCCCGTTGATTATGTGTGTGGTGGAATTGGATATGTTATTGACAGGGGAATAGATTACTTTGGTGAGCCTATAACTTATACTGTTCAGTTAGCTCATCCAAGCCTTAGAAGTATTGATGACAGGCATCATCCCGATGTTGCAACATCACCGGCTGCGGGGCCATACCCTAACATTAATATTTCTATTGATGGTTATGAAGAGATAATAGGCTTCTGGGCAAGTCCCGGGAACCCTCCTCCGGGTGTTGGATATATGGTTTATGCTTCACTCGGTTGTTTGGAAATAGGTACCGAGATTGGCTTAAGCCTCGTTGGTACTGACGGATACACAGACTCTACCACTTGTATCGCTGAATACCCGAACCATGGCTGTATGTTATCTGTGCCGGGTGCTGAAGGCGGAGTTGTTGATGTTATTACACTTACCATTAATGGAATTGAAGTTGACCAATTAACTGTGGTTTTTGGAAGTGGGTCAACAACTAAAGATTTTACTAATAGAACAGAACTTAAGCAGTAATAAAAATTAAAATATATTTTTGTAAATAGATTTTCATTTCTTTAATAAGAAATCGACTAAATAAAAAGAGCTGTATCAAGATTGACACAGCTCTTTTTTTTTGATTTATGCTTCGTTATTGATTTAAAAATAATGTAAAGAAATGCAATATTAATAATAATGTGTTTTCACTATCGGTTCCCATAACTTCCTGTAATTTTCATCGCTCCTGTTTTCCGGATAGGACACCCGCTTTGCAAAAACAAAATGTGTAAACCAAAGAATAAAAGAGCGTTATAAAATTAATGAAAAA
>PWND01000247.1 GCA_003557965.1 Bacteroidales bacterium
CAGGGTATACATCTGTATGGGAAAATGTAGGCGCCATAAGGAACAGGGGCGTTGAATTTACCTTGGAACCTCAAATACTTCATGGAGGAAGCTTGCAATGGGATGCAAACTTTAACCTAGCATTTAACCGTAATGAAGTTATGGAGCTTTATGACGACCAGCCAATAACTTCCGGTAACAAAAGAATTGATTTAGGCCATGATATGGATGAGTATTATATGCGAATTTGGGCCGGTGTAAATCCGGAAAACGGCCACCCACTTTGGGAAAGGGTTATCGAAAATCCCGATGGTTCAGAGAGTATTGAACTGACTAATGACTGGAATGAAGCAACACTTCAGTGGACAGGGGAAACTTCTGAGCCCACTTTTATTGGGGGGTGGCTTAATCCCTTCCGCTACAACAATTTTACCTTGCGTGCAAATATACATTTTGTGCAGGGTGTATATCTTTATCATGGTTCAAGAACCACATTTGACAGCGATGGTGCATATCCTACTTTTAATAATATGAACCTTGCTGATGGATGGTCGAGATGGGAAAACCCCGGAGATGTAGCTACACATCCTCAGCCCGTTCATGGAGGAAACAGACTTTCAAACAGAGCATCAACAAGGTATCTGGAGGATGCAAGTTATATTAGGTTAAGAAATGTCTCATTATCCTACAGAATACCGCAATCTATTGCTAATCAACTCAGGATGGATAATGCAAGAGTGTATATCAGTGCTGACAATGTTTTTACGATAACTGAATGGTCTGGAATGGATCCGGAATCGGCAGGGCTCTATCCTGTTACAAGAAAAATGATGTTTGGTGTCAATTTTGAGTTTTAAGGTTAGGTAAAATAAAACAAATAATTTATGATTATGAATAATAAAATTGCATATATAATAATACCAATATTGTTTCTGATTGGAAGTTGTGATATTGAGAGAGAACCATATACAGCATTTTCAGATGACCAGGTTTTTCGGGACATTGAGGGTTTAGAGGCTGCAACGTTAGGTGCCTATGATCTTATTAAGCTTAATTCTTTTTCGAGAAATTTTCACAGGGCTGCAGAATTTGGATCAGATGATGTATCATTAAGTGGTACAACAACCAGCCCTCTCTTCTTTAGTTATAATTACAGGCATTTGCAAAATGATGGTCAGTCAAATGCGTTATGGGAAACTTGCTACCGTACTATAGTTACCTGCAATAAGATTATTGAGAATGCTGTGCGAGGACAAAATGACAGAATGGATCATATAGTTGGAGAAAATTATTTTATTAGGGCATTCCTTTATTTTTCTCTGGTAAATATTTGGGGTCGGCCATACAACCAGGATCCACACAATAATCTTGGCATGCCACTAAAGCTTTCGGGTGACATCCATGATCTGCCTCCCAGATCTACCGTAGCTGAGACCTATGAACAAATAGAAAAAGACCTGCTGGAATCAATTGAACTAATGTCAAATTATATCCGGCCAAGCCAAGAGTATAACCAATTCGGGTCTGTCGATGCTGCTAATGCATTGCTAGCCAGATTGTACCTGTATATGGAGGAGAATGAGAAGGCGCTGTAATATGCCGATAAAGTAATTAATTCCGGCAATTTTGAGTTGCTGCAGGGCGAGAATTTTGCCAGATATCCAACATTCCGGCCAGATGATAATAAGGAAACGATTTTTGCGGTAAGACAAATGCGAGATATTGACCATCAGGGTTGGGGTGCAGTTAGTTCTATTTATGCCCATATTGATGGAATTGGATGGGGAGAAATGTATATTTCGAAACCATTCAGGGATTTGATTGATCGATACCCTGAAGATCTTCGCCATAATTTCATCAGTCCACAATATACTTTCAGTCTTGGTGAGGATCCGGAATATTGTATAATTTATATAAGAACGACTGATCCGGTTATGGAAAAGAAGATGTTTCGGACCTATAATGTCGAATTGAATCAGAATACCGGCATTTGGGAGTATGTTAAGGACAATGAAGTTCTTGAAGTTCAGACTGAGGCGAGTGGTGATGAAACCTTATATTACATTTTCGAAGATGGAGTTAAGACGTATGTTGATCTTGAATACCGGATGCAAACTCGAAATGGTTACCCGAGGTGGTACAATATAAAAAATCTGGGACAAGAGGGACAGGCTCATTTGTGGTCAGCAGTTTACATTAGACTGGCTGAAATGTATCTGATTAAAGCTGAGGCCTATTCAAAATTGGGAAATGATGGTTTAGCCATCGAATATGTTAATGTGATCAGAGAACGAGCTCAGATACCACTTTATGATTTAGATATCCCAATACCTCCTGAAATGACATCTCTTGATATTGTCTTAGAGGAAAGAAGACTTGAATTGGCATTTGAGATACACAGAAGATTTGATGTTTTTAGGAATGGAGGAACAATAGACAGAAGATATCCGGGAACACATGATGTTGGGGAAGATGCAATTATGCAGATACCTGCAGACCATCCTAGAGTTGTCTTCTTTATACCCGAGAGACAGAGGTTGGCACAACCAAATCTTGTAAATAATCCCTAGTCCAGGGCAAAGACTTCCGTATATATTGCCTGAAGCAGTCTAATTGGACTGCTTCAGGATAATTTTCTTAATCTAATAATTATGGATATGACAAAGAGATTATTTTATTTATTTGGTTTGATAATGTCTTTAGTATGCTTAATAGCTACTGGACAGCACATAAGACCTTATGGATTTGACGCTGCACCCTATTTGCAGAATCTGCAGGAGAATTCGGTTAGCATTTACTGGGTTATGAATCGCAGCAGCACCAGCTGGGTGGAATATGGAAATACCCCTGAATTGGGACGGATTGCAAGATATTCACAACATGGATTGTTTGATGCCAATCTTCCCGTACAGAGAGCATATTTAACAGGGTTGCAACCTGAGGAAGATTATTATTACAGGACCGCTTCGGTTGAGATAAATCAGTATGGTGCCTATGATGTGGTATTCGGTGATACTCTTTACAGTGAAATTAAGTCTTTCAGAACTCCCTCAGCCAGGTTGACTCAGTTTTCATTTTTGGCATTCAATGATGTACATGACAGGCCTGCATTTATTGAAGACGTTGTTACCAGTGAAAGTGATTTTGATTTCGTTGCCTACCTTGGTGACATTATGGGCCATATTGATTATACTGATCAAATAGTCAGCAATGTATTAAGACCATCTGCAAGCTTTTTTGCCGGAG
>PWND01000351.1 GCA_003557965.1 Bacteroidales bacterium
TCAGGGCAAAAAATAAACAAAGATAACAGCCAGGAAGATAATGCAGTGGGTGTTAACCTTGAAGCTGCAACAGAAATAGCCAGACAACTCAGGCTCAGAGACATGGGAGGCATTATTGTTGTTGACTTTATTGATATGCTTGAAGCCAAAAATCGCCGAAAACTCTTCGAAAAGATGAAAGAAGAGATGAAAAAAGACAGGGCAAAGCACAACATCCTTCCACCCAGCAAATTCGGGCTTGTGCAGATAACCCGGCAAAGAGTCAGAACGGAAACAAATATTGAAATTCTTGAAAAATGCCCTTCTTGTGGAGGCACAGGCGAAATAAAACCAAGCAGCATTTTGATTGATGAAATAGAAAATAACATCAGCTACCTGGTTAAAGAGCAAAACGAAAAAAAACTATCATTAAAAGTACACCCGTTTATTTATGCTTATATTACAAAAGGGCTTTTTTCTATCAGATGGAAGTGGTTTTTAAAGTATAAAAAATGGATAAGTGTAAAACCTGTCTTCTCATATCAGTTTCTTGAATATAAATTCTTTAACAGGAATGATGATGAAATAAGAATTTAATAATCTGACTTCTAATTCAGGTTGCATTCATTAAAGAGCCTTTTTATGAATAAATCAAAAGATTTACATAAAAATCAGGAGGAATTTTTACTAAACAAAGCATTACGGTTTTGTGAGTATCAAGCCCGATTTTCTAATGAAGTATATAAAAAGCTCTTAGAATACGGCGCAACTGACAGCACAGCAAAAAAACTTGTAACCCGGCTTATAAATTCTGGTTTGCTAAATGATGAGCAATATGTTAAATCTTATGCTTCAGGCAAACATAAAAATAACCGCTGGGGTAAAATAAAAATCTCTTATGAATTAAAAAAGAAAGGCATACCCGATAGTCTCATTAGCGAAGCTGTTAATAGTATTGATGAAAATACATACATTGAAACTATTAAACATTTAGCAGAAAAAAAGCTGCAAAGCATAAAAATCGGAAACAAAAGCGACAAGTACCAAAAAACATGCAGATATTTAGCCGGCAAAGGGTTTGAACCCGGCTTAATTAACATGACAGTTAACGAATTATTACAAGAAAAGTGATTATTATTCGTTTTTTTATCGAATTTCAATTTTAAAACAACATCTTATAAAAATATGATACACGCAGATAGCATTAAAAAACTTGATGAAAGGCTGGATGCCTTAAGGAGGTTTCTTTGACATTGACAGCAAGCTAAGTTACATTAACCAGGAAGAAGAGAAAACAAAGCAACAGGATTTCTGGGATGACCCTCAAGAAGCCGAAAAAATACTTAAAAAAATAAATGAAGTAAAAAAATGGACAAATGCTTTTTCAGAAGCAAAAACAGCCATTGAAGATACGAAAGTTATTTTCGAGTTTTTTGAATCAGATGAGGCTTCTGAAAAAGAATTAATGCAACAATATAATAATGCCGTTTCTGTTTTAGAAAAGCTTGAGTTTAATAAAATGCTTAGCAAGGAAGAGGACAAGCTAAGCGCAATATTAAATATTAATTCAGGCGCAGGCGGAACTGAAAGCCAGGACTGGGCAGATATGTTAATGAGAATGTATCTGCGGTGGGGTGAAGAAAACAAGTATAAAACTAAAATACTTGATAAGCAAGAAGGTGAGGTAGTAGGAATAAAATCAGCTTCTATAGAATTTGAAGGAGATTATGCTTATGGATACTTAAAGGGAGAAAGCGGTGTACACAGGCTTGTAAGATTGTCGCCTTTTGATGCCAATAACAAGCGTCATACTTCTTTTGCCTCTGTATATTCGTATCCTGTGATCGACGAAAGCATTCAAATAGAAATAAACCCGGCAGATATAACCTGGCATACTTATCGGTCAAGTGGGCCCGGCGGGCAAAATGTAAACAAGCTGGAAACGGCTGTAAGGCTAAATCACGAGCCTTCAGGCATTATAATAGAATGCCAGGAAACACGCTCGCAGGCACAGAACCGTGAAAAAGCCATGAAAATGCTCAAATCTCAATTATATGAAATTGAGTTAAGAAAAAAAAGAGAAAAACTATCAGAAATCGAAAGTTCTAAAAAGAAAATTGAGTGGGGCAGTCAAATCAGATCTTATGTTATGCACCCTTATAAAATGGTAAAAGACCTTAGGACCAACGTTGAAACTTCAAATGTTCAAAGCGTTATGGATGGGAATTTAAATATGTTTATTAAAGCATACCTGATTGAGTTTGGCGAAGAACAATAATAGTTCTATCACAATCCAAAAGATTATCTTAACAATTGAAAAAATATGAGCTCAAACAATTTTTAACCTGATTACTAACAGCTTTTTATGTCTCCTGTTCCTGAAAGAATAACAAAGTTTATTAAAAAACACCATCTGCTTAGCCTTGCAACAATTGGCGATGACGGGCTTTGGTGCTTTAGTTGCTTTTACAAATATATTCCGGAAGAAAATATTTTCATTATTACATCAGACTATAACACAAGGCATATTCACAACATCATTAATAAATCTAACCAGGTTGCAGGAACTATTGCACTTGAAACAAAAATCATTGGAAAAATAAGGGGCATTCAATTTACAGGAGAAATTAACAAACTAAATGGAGAAAAGCTCGCTAAAGCAAAAGCCGCATACTCCAAAAGATTCCCGGTGTCAAAATTATTAGAGGCTACCTACTGGAGCATTACCCCTGCTATGTTTAAAATGACTGACAACCGACTGGGCTTTGGGAAAAAACTATACTGGACACCCGAATAACACCATCGAAAAACTATTTTCACACAGCCTGTAATCATGTAATTTTAACAATTTGTCGTAAATACCTTCGAAACAATGCTTTATTAACGTTTGTTTATAACTTGCCTGTTTTGTTAATATAATATTTCAAAGTTGTATCACTATCTTTTTTATTTTCGCTATCGAAAATGTATTCCCATTTTGCATTTTTTGCACATTTTTTTAATCCAAAAGAACTATCAAAAATAAAAAGCAATGAGTAATAATCTTTCTGTTAAGCAAGCTAAGGAAGAGCAAAAAATAAAAAGCAGCGAAAAAAACCTGTATGATGATGTTTTGGAAAACCGCACCTTGCCAGAATTGGACTTTGATGATTCTTCACAACTATCACATTCTAAGGACAAAAATATTAAGCCTCCTTCAAAAGAAGATTATTCTAAAAAAGTTGATTATAATGAAGCGTTAAAAAAATCAACAGAATATTTTAAAGGCGACTCCTTAGCTGCAGAGGTTTGGATAAACAAATATGCATTAAAAGACTCAAATGAGAACATTTACGAAACTACTCCTGATGATATGCACAGGAGGCTTGCAAAAGAAATAACCCGGATTGAAAACAAATATCCTAACCCTTTAACAGAAGAAAAAGTATTTTCATTATTAGAAAAGTTTAAATATATTGTACCCCAGGGAAGCCCCATGGCTGGAATAGGCAATCCCTTTCAGATAGGTTCTTTATCAAACTGTTTTGTTATTGGACACTCTGCCAATGCAGACTCCTATGGCGGAATAATGAAAACAGATGAAGAGCAAGTGCAGTTAATGAAGCGCAGAGGTGGTGTAGGCCATGATTTATCACATATCAGGCCTAAGGGCAGCCCGGTAAATAATTCTGCTTTAACCTCAACCGGCCTTACACCATTTATGGAACGATACTCAAATTCAACAAGAGAGGTAGCACAAGATGGCCGTAGAGGAGCCCTTATGCTTAGCGTATCAGTTAAACACCCTGACAGTGAAGACTTTATAGATGCCAAAATGCAGGAAGGCAAGGTTACAGGCGCAAATGTTTCTGTAAAAATTACTGATGATTTCATGCGGGCTGTTATTGCCAACAGCGACTTTGAACAACAGTATCCTGTTAATACCGACAAACCAAAGTATTTAAAATCTGTAAATGCCGGTGAACTGTGGAAAAAAATTGTTCATAATGCATGGAAATCTGCTGAACCCGGAATATTATTCTGGGACACAATAATAAGAGAATCTGTTCCTGACAGCTATTCCGATTTAGGATTTAATACGGTATCAACTAATCCTTGCGGCGAAATTCCGTTATGTCCGTATGATAGCTGCAGGTTATTGGCTATAAACTTGTTTAGTTATGTAAACAAACCATTTACAGAAGACGCAATCTTTAACTATGAGCTTTTCAAAGAACATGTGGGTTACGCACAAAGAATAATGGATGACATTATTGATTTGGAGCTTGAGAAAATTGATTCAATATTAGAAAAAATCAACTCCGACCCAGAAGCCGAATCTACTAAGCGGGTTGAAATAGAGCTTTGGCAAAAAATCAAAGAAAAATGCATTCAAGGACGCAGAACAGGTATTGGCATTACAGCCGAAGGTGATATGCTGGCTGCACTAAACCTTCAATATGGCTCACAGGATGCAATTGATTTTTCTGTTAATCTCCATAAAACTCTTTGCCTGGAAGCCTACAGAGCAAGTGTAAACTTAGCGTCAGAACGTGGTGCTTTCCCAATTTATGACAACGAGAAAGAAAAAGACAACCCACTTATTAGAAGAATAAAAGAGGCCGACTATGAGTTATATGAAAATATGCAAAAGTTTGGCCGAAGAAACATTGCACTGCTAACAATAGCTCCAACCGGCAGCGTTTCTTTAATGACACAAACAACATCAGGAATTGAACCTGTTTTTATGGTTTCTTATAAAAGACGCCGTAAAGTAAACCCAAATGACAAAAAAGCTAAAGTTGATTTTGTTGATGAAGTAGGCGACCACTGGGAAGAATATAATGTGTTTCATCATAAATTTATGCAATGGCTTAAAACCAACGGCTATGATGTAGAAGCGATAAAACATCTCAAACAAGATGAACTTGACAAGATAATTGAAAAATCTCCATATCATAAAGCTACAGCTAATGATGTTGACTGGATTTCCAAGGTTAAAATGCAGGGAGCCGTTCAGAAGTGGGTTGACCACAGCATCAGTGTTACTGTAAACATTCCAAATGACGTTAAGGAAGAGTTGGTAGGTAATATTTACCGCACAGCTTGGGAATCAGGCTGCAAAGGTGTTACTGTTTATCGTGATGGTTCACGGTCAGGCGTCCTTGTAAAAGATTCCAAGAAAAAAAGCTCGGACAATGTACAGTTTAAAGAAACGTTGGCTCCAAAAAGGCCAAAAGTTCTTAAAGCCGAAATCGTCAGGTTTAACAACAATTCTGAAAAGTGGATGGCTGTTGTGGGTTTGCTTGACGGTAGGCCTTATGAAGTCTTTACAGGAAAAGCTGATGGGTTTTACCTGCCACCTTATGTTGAAAAAGGCTGGGTAATTAAAAACAAAACCGAGTCTGGTGAAAAAAGGTATGATTTTAGATTCCAGGATCTTGATGGATATAAAGTTACAATAGAAGGCTTAAGCAGGTCATTTAACAAAGAATTCTGGAATTACGCGAAATTAATATCCGGAATTTTAAGGCACGGAATGCCAATTGCATCGGTAGTTGGTGTTATTGATAACCTTAGCCTCGACAGTGATCATTTGCATACATGGAAAAATGGTATTGTACGGGCTTTGAAAAAATTTATTCCTAATGGAACAAAGGCTCACAGGTGTGTTTGTGAAAAATGCAAGCAGGATTCCGTTATTTACCAGGAAGGTTGTTTGGTATGTACAAGCTGCGGAGAAAGCAAGTGTTCATAAGTAGCTGCACTAAAAGTGTATCATTGCCAGTAAAACTCCAACCACAATAATTCCAAGTTTCTTAATATTGAAGCTATGGCCTTCATCTGCTTCAAACAATATCGTTGTTGAAATATGAAGAAAAATTCCAACAACAACAGCCATTGACAGTTTAAAAAACTTATCTATATCCTGAATTATATACCCGCCTAAAAGGTCTGCTGATACAACCCCTAAAGGCCCTGACAGTGCAAAAACCAGTAGCAAAATAACTGATTTCCTTTTGCTTAACCTGTTTTGCAAAAACAAACTCATCAAAACTACAGATAAAGGAATATTATGTATTACAATGCCTACTAATAATTGATTTTGTAGAGATGGTAATGCAAATCCTTTGGCTAAAGGCATTGCCTCAATAAAAGAATGTAAGCATAAGCCTATCATCACCGGGATATAAGAAATTCCGGAAACTGCATCTTCCTCGTGAACTCCATGTTCCGGACATTTTGAATGAACATGCCCATGCTCAACCCCTTTTGTGAGATATTCCAAAATCAACTGAATAAAAAACCCTATCAAGATAAAAATACTTATAATGTTAATATGCATATGAGGGTGTGATGAGTGATCATCTGTATGTGTGTGCGGACATGACGCAACTTCACCGCTAAAAATATGCGGAATCAACTCATTAAAAGTTAATGATAATAAAAAAGCACCGCTAAAAGCTACTAATAGCTTTAAGTTCTTATTGCATATCCTGAAAAGATATACACTTAATCCAAAAATTACTATTGGGAAAAACAATCCGGCAAATACTATAAAACTCATGTTTTTGATTATTAATTGCAAACAAAGGTAAGAAATTGATTTTATTTAAAAATGAATCAATACAAAACTTGTAATTACAGGATATTACTTTTTTATAATGCTTTTTACCTTTTTTATAAAGGCTTCTTTGTCTTTCTCATGAAATTCAACATGCATAGGCATTGTAAAAACAGGAAGGTCCTCAATAATTTCTTTTAGGTCAGGTTTATTAAGCCTCATTGCATCTTTTTGTGTAGTTATAATAACTTTTGACCCGGAATATTTATTTAAAAAATGCTCTTTTAGCTTTTTCAAGTTTGAAGGTTTAAAGTTATAATGATCCCGGTAGTGATAACAAATCAATTCTTTACTTTGTGTTTTTAGCTTTTCTTCCAATGCTGCCGGGTTAGCTATTGCTGTTAGAAGAAAAATCGTTTTCGCCTTATTGCACTTCAGTTTCTTTGCCGGTTCTGTAATAGGCTCCCAATCTTTATACTTAACATAAGAAAAGTAAAGATTTTTTGCCTTGTATGGCATCATTCTTTTTAAAATAATCTTTCTGTCAAGAGGAGAAAAAACTTCCGGGGTTTTTGAAACAACAAGAATGTGAGCTCGTTGCGCCTGCGACTTTGGTTCTCTTAAATTACCGCATGGTAATAAAAAATTAAAGTTAAACATTTTATAATAATCAGTTATTAAAATATTTAGCTTTGGTTTTACATATCTGTGCTGAAAAGAATCATCAAGTATTATAAGCTGTATATCAGGCTTTTTTTCTAACAACTTTTTAATTCCCTTAACCCGGCTTTCAGAAACTGCCACCGTAATCCCCGGGAAGTTTTTGGAAATCTGTAATGGTTCATCACCAACTTTCAGGGCGGTTGAATCTGAATGTAAAATATAAAACCCTTTGGTTTTACGTTTATAGCCACGGCTTAATACCGCAACTTTATATTCATCCTTAAACAATGACACCAAATACTCAACGTGTGGCGTTTTGCCGGTACCACCGGTACTAAGGTTCCCAACTCCTATTACTGGCACTTCAAATTCCACACTTTTTAACAAGCCCCAATCAAAAAACTTGTTGCGGAAAAATATCACTATCCCGTATATTAATGAAAATGGGTATAAAAATATTCTTAAAAAGGCCATGCTTCAAAGGTAGTAAAAGGTACATTAAAAAACAATTTTCATTTTTCATAATGTTGATTTTAGCCTATTGGTGTGTTTTTTGAGATTAAATATAACCTTATGCTTATGATTATGTTTTTAAAACTATAATAAATAATGCATTAATTAAAAAACTAAGTGGTTTTAAATAATATTATGTCATTTATTAAGTTCAACTGATAACTATTAATGTAATTTAAAATCATTAGTGTATATTTTTAGTATTTTTGAAACAACTTCAAAGCAGCTCAATAACTTTAATTTGACACAAATGAAACCCTCATCTATTAAACATATATAAAAGTGCATGTGTAAACATGAGGGTTCCATCAAGATAAAAGCACCTTAAATTGAATACATGAATACGCATAATACTAATAATCAATTTGATAACACTAATTTACACGGATGAAATTAAAAGATTTATCGAAAGCAATAAACCAAAATGCAGCATTTTCATTACAGGAGGATTATGATAATTCAGGCATAATAACAGGAAACCCTGAAAGTGAAGCATCAGGCGCTCTTATCTGCCTGGATGTTACTGATGAAGTAATAGATGAAGCTATTAGTAATAAGCTTAATGTAATTATCTCGCACCATCCTTTAATTTTTAATAGTTTGCTAAAAATTACCGGGCAGAACAATGTTGAAAAATGCATAATAAAAGCAATTAAGCATGATATTTCTATCATTGCAGCACATACAAACTTAGACAATTATTATTATGGTGTAAATAACATGCTTGCTGTTTCATTAGGTTTGCAGAACCTAAATATTTTATCTCCAAAGAAGAACTTATTGAAAAAACTTGTTGTATTTTGCCCAAATAATCATGCAGACAAGGTTCGTGAAGCAATGTTTTCAGCAGGTGCCGGGGAAATTGGAGATTATGACAGTTGCAGTTATAACCTTGTTGGCAAAGGTTCATTCAGGGGTTCTGACAGCACCAATCCTTTTGTTGGGAAAAAAGGCCAACTGCATTTTGAAAGTGAAGTCAGAATAGAAACTATCGTTCCGGGATATCTGCTAAATAAGGTTCTTAACAGTATGATTTCTGCTCACCCATACGAAGAGGTGGCTTACGATATTTATCCTCTTGATAATGATTTTGACAGAGCCGGTGCAGGTATGATTGGAGAACTTGAAAAGCCGTTAAACAATAAAGAATTTCTTAATCTTATTAAGAACAAGCTACATATTCCATATATCAGACACTCAGAACATGTAAGCAAAACCATAAAAAAAGTAGCCGTTTGTGGTGGATCTGGCAGTTTCTTATTGAATAAAGCTATTCAAAAAAATGCTGATGCCTTTATTACTTCTGATATTAAGTATAATATGTTTTTGGAAGCCAGAAACCAGCTATTATTGATTGATGCCGGGCATTTTGAAACAGAACAGTTTACTTCGAAAGTTATATATGATATTGTTAGTAAAAATTTTACTAACTTTGCACTCCAAATTTCAAAAAAACAGATTAACGCTGTTAATTATTATTGAACTATCAGTATTTAAATTTATAAACCTTATTAAATATGGCGAAAACATCGAAAACAGGCAAGACTGCCAAGACCAAAACAGCAGCCAAAGAAACAAAAGGAACAAAAGCTAAAAAAACCTCGAAAGCAAAAAAAGAAGCAGTTGTTGATGAAAGTGAAAGCGAAATTATAACATCACAGTCGGCTCCTGAAGATAGCTTAGAGCACATAATAAAGAAAAAGCTTATTGGTTTATATACATTACAGAAAATTGATCATAAAATTGACAAAATTCGTTTTATAAGGGGAGAGCTTCCTTTAGAGGTACAAGACCTTGAAGATGAAATTGCAGGGCTTGAAACCAGGACTGAAAAAATCAAACAAGAAATTGAAGAACTAAACCAGGAAATAATTAATCACAAAAACAAAATAGTAGATTGTGGTGAATTAATAAAAAAATACGAAGCACAACAGATGAATGTTCGCAATAACCGCGAATATGATTCATTATCAAAAGAAATTGAGTTTCAAAGTTTGGAAGCTCAGCTTTGTGAGAAAAAAATAAAAGAATTTACCGAAGAAATAAAAGTTAAAGAAGAAGTTTTTGAAACTGCGTTTAACAACCTTGATGAAAGGAAAAAAGACCTGGAGGAGAAAAACAAAGAGCTTGAAGCTATCGTTTCAGAAACAAAAAAGGAAGAAGAGTCTTTGTTAAAAAGATCACAAGAGCAAGAAAAGAGCATTGAAGAAAGGCTTTTAGTAGCATATAAAAGAATTCGCAAAAATGCACAAAACGGCCTTGCAGTAGTTCTTGTGGAAAGGGATGCCTGCGGCGGTTGTTTTAATAAAATTCCTCCACAAAGACAGTTAGACATAAAACTGCATAAAAAGATTATTGTTTGTGAGTATTGTGGCCGTCTGTTGGTTGATGAAGAAGTAGCAAACAGCGTAGAAATATAAAAAAAACCCGGAATCATCCGGGTTTTTTAATAGTCAAAAATTTATTAACATCTTACCAACGAAGCCCTAAGGTTAGTATAAAACTGCTTTGTGTGTAATTTAAGTCTGCTTTGGGCAGTTCAGCTACATTAGTGTATGGGTAAAAATCTTCATCAAAAGCATTATAAACATAAGCAAAGTCAATAAAATAATCTTTATCTCTTAGTCCGAGCCCTGCTGAAAAAACAGATCTCTCAAAGTTATTGTTATGTTTGTAAGGACTGGTATATAAAGCATAGCCACCTCTAAGGAAAACAGGTGCAAATATCTGTGCAAAATTAAGTTCTCCTCCTACTCTTATGCCGTGCTGTTCTTGAAAAGAATCTCTAATATTTCTGTTGGGAGTTGAAAAGTGTTCCGTTTCACTGCGCAATCTCATGCTTGAATAATCCAGGTACTCATAATCCACACTAATAAGACCCATGTTTCCCATAACAACTGCCAGGCTTCCTAATGCTTTAAGTGGTGTGTTTAATTCATAATCGAAATAACCCCTTGGAGATTCTGCTTTACTGGGATAATCATCAAAATTTAAGTTTGAATACATAGTATTCTTATAAGAGTCTTCAAGCTGAAAAAATGTAGGTGTATGAACTGCTGCACCTAATCTAACAACATCTGCTATTCTGAATAATGCTCCTATCTTAAAGTTATAGCCTCTTCCTGTTGTTTTTAAGCTTTGATTATATTGCAGTGAATTAAACTCATCCGACAAGCCTTCAGTATCACTTTCTTCCATCATAAAGCTTTCCTCAAATCTCACAGAAGGTACGCCAACTGTAGCACCAAAGTATGCTACATCATTGTAATTTCCACCAAAAGAAAACAACAACTCCTGGATATAACCGGAAGTGTTATTCTCCATTCGTTGAAACACATTACCATCAGGCATATCAACGAAGTAGTTACCGTTTTCTGTCCCCAAAAGCCATGCTTCATAAGCAAGGTTAGTAGTAAACGGCTTTAACCCAAATTCATTCGCTTCATTTAAGAAGTGTGTCATTAAAGAATTTTCATCGTTAAATCCTTCTGCAACAGACCTGTAGTTAAAATTATTATGCTGTACTAATCCTATTCCAATATTTACACTTTTCATTCCCGGCTCTTCAATGCCTCCCTGCAGTGGAATTGTAAAAACAAATCCTACATTTTTCATATTAAAGCTATACTTTATATCATCGTAAGATGTTCCATAATAGTTAGACCCGACATTGCTGTAGTTTAGTGATGGTGTGATTGTAAATTCTGATCCCCTGTAGATTCCAATTCCTGCCGGATTAATAGCTAATGATGATATATCTCCTCCCAGTGCGCCAAAAGCTCCGCCCATACTCATAAACCGGGCTGTTCCACCATAGTTAAAAAAAGAATACCTAAATGCATCCATTTCATTTTGTGCATTAGCATATGTTGCTGCAAACAGCAATATTGCAAAAAATAATTTTATCTTTTTCATATTTAAAATTTTTTGGTTATATAACTTAAGGATGTAAAGTTCAGCAGCACAGGAAAACAATCCTGTGCTGCTGTTAATATTTATCTTCTTCTTCCGCCTGAGCTAGAAGATCCTGAGCTTCTTGGGCTTGAAGAGCTAGAGCCACTTCTAACTGATCCGGAGGATGATCTTGACCCGGAGCTTCTTACAGAGCTACCTGAGCTTCTGCTACTTGAGGATGGCCTGCTAACAGAAGGCGAGCTGCTTCTGGATGGCTGTTGCCTGGCAGGGCTCGTTCTTTGCTGCGAAGGAGCTGGCCTGGTTTGTGGCCTTTGAGAAGGGCTAGACTGAGGCCTGGTTTCCTGTCTTTGAGGCTGTGTGCTCTGCGGCCTTGTCTGTTGAGGCGAAGACTGTGGCCTTGTTTGCTGAGAAGGCTGCTGTTGTGGCCTTTGCTGTTGCACGCCCTGGTCTCCTCTCCTGTCATCTCTGGCAGGCACTCTTCCACTTTGAGGGCTCCTGTATTGTTCGGCAGATCTTGGCTGCTGATAACTTGGAGAAGTATATGTTCTTGGTGTTTGTGTTCTTCTGTCATCACTTCTCTCCCTGGTTGCAGGGGTAGCTTGCGGCCTGGTATATCTGTCATATCTTTCACGGCTTGGGCTTGTATAATCTTCTTGCCTTCTGTCCGGCTGATATCTTGCAGGTGTTTGCTGTGATTCGGCAGGCCTTGTGGTTTCCTGCGACCTTTCAGAATCAGAAGTTGCTGTGCTTCTATCTTGTAAATCCCTGGTAGTTTCCTGGCTAACAGGTTTTGAGGTTTCAACCTGGCGAGGATCATCTCTTCTTTCAGTAACATCTCTGCCTGTTTCAGCACTTCTGTCTCTTTCCTCTACTGCAGGCCTGCTTCCCGGCCTTTCAGCGGTTAAGTCTTTGGCAACAGTTTGGTCATACCTTTCTGCGAGTGTAGAT
>PWND01000231.1 GCA_003557965.1 Bacteroidales bacterium
GTTAAAATGTTTTGCCAAAACTTTTGATGGGTTAAACTACAAATGGGAAGATTTTCCATCTTTTAAGTCTTATTTAACTTTTTCTAATGCATATAAATGTTTTGAAGCCAAAATTATAAACACAATGAGTGGTGATTATAATATTATTGAACAGTCTAACTATATATCGTTTAATTCAAAGGTTATAACACTAGTAGGCGTATCTGAAGAGCAAGCCAACTACGAAGACAAATATTTCAATTCAATTAAAAATTCTATCTGCTTTGTTATTGTTGACTATAACAAGCTAATAATTCATTATAAAGAAGATAATGATAGAAAAAACATTATGGTTTTCATCAAAAAATAAAATATTATGAAAATATCTCTTTTAATTATTATGATGTGCATCTGTTTTTTTATCAACAATAAGACAGAGGGACAAATAAGCAAAGGAGGTACTCCTCCTAGCTTTTTAACCAAACTATTAACCGACACTGTTCATGTTATTCAAATGCCTAAAATAAATACAGATTCAATAATTCAAAATGATACAACCAATACTTCTCTATTTCGTTTTGGCTATGCAATTGATGTTGATTTTGGCATGGATAATAGCGGAACATGGGATACTTTGCCTAATGGAGATAAAATATGGAGGCTGAAAATAAGTTCTGACGAAGCATATTCAATAAATCTTATCTATGATGATTTTTGGATGCCGGAAGATGCACAATTTTTTGTTTACAGCGAAGATAAAAATATGATACTTGGGGCATTTACTTCTTTAAACAACAAAATTCACAATAAATTTTCTACTGATTTGGTAAAAGGAGACGTAATAACTTTGGAATATTACGAACCAGCATATACTTCAAGTGGCAGGATAAATGTTGATAAAGTTATTCATGGATATATAAATACCTTTAGCAGTGGATTTGGTCAATCTGGAGATTGTAACATTGATGTTAATTGCCCTCAAGGAGATAATTGGTGTGTAGAAAAAAGAGCCGTATCATTGATTTTGGTTGACGACAATCAAGTTCATTGTTCGGGGTGCTTAATCAACAATGCCAGACAAGATTTAACTCCATATTATTTAACTGCAAATCATTGTTTAAGAGGCGATGAAGATACATGGCTTTTTAGGTTTAAATATTGGAGTCCTACATGTAATCAGGGCGATCAACCTTCACGTTGGGTTAGCATAAGTGGGGCATCCATTAGAGTTAATCATAATCAATATACTGGGACTGATTTTGCATTATTAGAGTTAAGTAATCCTCCACCTTCTGGCTTGGGTGTCCTTTATGCCGGGTGGGATAGAACAGCGTCCGTTCCTCAGTCCGGAGCAGGTATTCATCATCCAAAAGGTGATGCGATGAAAATATCATTATTTAATGGTCACAATGTTAATGCAATTAGCATATATGAAGACGAATATTATTGGGAAGTACAATTTGATGAGGGGATTGTAGAAAATGCATCTTCCGGTTCACCAATCTTTAATCAAAATTATCGAATTGTTGGACAATTACTTGGTACATGGTCTGCAAATCCCATTTCATGCGATAATCCTACAGGTAAAGCTTTATATGGCCGTTTTGACGTCTCTTGGAATTTAGGCCTTTCGGCTTTTCTAGACCCCGACAACACAGGTGTAACATCTATTGGGCCAACATCACCTACAATATACTTAATCAATCGTACACTCACAGGCACACAGAAATTTGCCGCATTAGAAGAAATTCATATTGAAGGCAATGTTGCAACAAGTGGACCTATATGTCCCCAAAGTAATGTTCCATTTACAGCAGAACCCGGCTCTAATGTTGATATAAAAGCTAAAAGTATTGTTATCAAGCCCGGAACTCACTTTAAACCAGGTTCAAATGTAACGATTACCGCTACTGACAATATAGAATGTACTGATAATATTGTTGATGGTGACTATGTAGATGTTTTCTGTAATGCTGATATTAGCAATAAAATGATGTTAGCCGGTGATAATATTTCTTCTAAAGAAGCTACTAATATTTCTGACGACTTTAATGAAGATATTTCATTGGTTGAAACAAAGGAGAATGAGGCTGTTAATATTTCAGAAAACATTTTCCTATATCCTAATCCAACTGATGGTAGTTTTTTTATTGAATTTGCTGATAAAAAAGACTGTACAGCAGAGATAATCATCTACAATATAAGTGGAAAAATAGTTTTTGAAAAAACCAATGTTTCCAATGATAGAATTGCTATAAATATTTGTCATTTGCCAAAAGGAATATATTTAGTTCAAATAAACCGTTCAAAAAATACACATACACAAAAAATTATTTTGCGTTAATTGTCAGTAGTGTATTTTTTGTGTATCAACAACTTGCTTTAAATATTTTTTTTAAGTTGTCTTTGTTTTGTAATTAAACATCTTGCTATTGCTAATTTATTCAACACCAAACCATGCATCAAAAAGTAAGTGGTAAAGTAGCATACACTGTTAAAGAAACTATCAGATTTTGCAGTGCTGAGAATGATAATACCTTTACTGTAGAGCCAGGTTCGGTCTGCGTTTCAATTTAGCTTCACTGCTACTTAGTGGCTGGATTTGTTTAACCACAGAAACGGAGTGCAGAAGCTGAGAGACTTAGAAACATAGACTTAAAGACTTAGGGAACTTAGGGAATGTGATTACCGCTAAGGACGCCATGAATTCGCAAGGAGCGCAGTGACTTTGCGAACATTGCGATAACCCCTGCGTTCATTGCGTTTAATATTTTTTTTAACCACCGATTTGCACAGAGAAATCCCAAAACAAATGACCAACCACCAAATAAGCTAATAAGGTTTTATTGTTATGGGAATATCCGTGCTACTAAGGTTTAAAAAAAAGATAAGGTTTTTGAAAAATAAAAAATTAATAACTTTTCACTTTCAGCTTTCAATAATATTTCTGTTTTGAATTTCAATCATTTAAAATCCAGTGTTAAATTTACTAATCTTTGTCCAATTTTATAAGGGGCTAAAACACAATTCAATTTCCCAACACCACTAATTAACCAATTCCAAAACAGCTTCGAGAGCCTCAGCCACCTTTATAGCTCAAAAAATCCGATATCCGAAATCCCACATCCGAAATTTTACACTGAGCCTGCCAAAATGCAACCAATTACCCATTTAACTATTTTCCCAATCAACCAATTAACCAATCCACCAATTTCCTTCTTCCACTGTGGCTTCGAGA
>PWND01000226.1 GCA_003557965.1 Bacteroidales bacterium
CTGGCTTTCTATTATTCCGCTGACTTCTCCTATTGTTATGATGCTTAGAATCCCATTCGGAGTTCCTTTTACTGAACTCTACCTGTCAATGTTTTTATTGGTGCTGGGGTTTTTATTTACCACATGGCTTGCTTCCCGGATTTATCGTACAGGAATTCTAATGTATGGGAAAAAGCCCGGTTATAAAGAACTATGGAAGTGGATTTCGTATCGTGGAAAATAATAAGAATAACATAAAAACTGCAATTATTGATTGCGGTACTAACACGTTTCATCTTTTAATAGCTGAATACGATAATTCAGGTTATTATAACATTATTAAAAGAGAAATGAGAAATGTGAAGCTTGGAAGAAATACCATTTTAAAAAAAATAATTTCCAGGGATGCTTTTGAAAAAGGTATTAAGGCTTTCATTGATTTAAACAATATTGCAAAAGATCATAATGCAGATTCTATTCATGCCTATGCTACTTCTGCTATCAGGAGTGCCGAAAACGGACAGGAGTTTGTTGACCTTGCTTACAAAAAAACAAAAACAAAAATAAACGTAATTGACGGATATAAAGAAGCACATTATATATATAATGGTGTAATGCTGGCTCTCGAAAAAATTGATGATACAATCCTTATAATGGATATCGGCGGAGGAAGCACCGAATTTATTATTGCAAACAATAATGGAATCATTTACAAAAACAGCTTTGACCTTGGTGTTGCACGTATATTGAAAAAATTGCAGCCCTCTGACCCCCTAAAATCAAAAGATATAATAAAGGCCGGAGAATTGCTTTCACAAGAATTGAAGCCTTTATCTGAAGCATTAAAACATAATCCTGCAAAATCACTTATTGGTAGTTCAGGTTCCTTTGAATCAATATACTCTGTGATTTCTGAAGAAATATATGGGAAAACCCCGGATAATTTTGTAAAAATTGAAAAAATTGATCACAGAGATTTTTATACATTATATAACAGGTTTATAAAATCAACAGAAAAAGAGAGATATAATATTAAAGGCCTGCTGCATGCTCGTGTTGACACTATTGTTTTGGCATCTTTGTTTGTTGAATTTATTATTAATCAATTTAAAATAAAAGAACTGTACTTTTCTAATTATGCCCTTAAAGAAGGGGTGCTTGCAGAAATGATTGGTCGAAATGAATAGTTGTAGATTTAGAAACATAACTCAAAAAAGCCAGCAAAACATTATTTAATATCAAACTTTATTAAGAAGTATCTGCAATTAAAAAAAATAATTACCTTTGTGCCCCTCAAAACCTATAATATTCATTTTGTAATTTATTGGTTTTTAAAAAAACATATCATTTTTAAAGTGGTAATTTCTACTGCTTTAGAAAAAAAATATTGGTTAGGTTAAAAAAAATCCAAATCATTATTGGAAATAAAAAAATAACCCTTACCTTTGCACTCCCTAAAATGTGAGTGAATTTGATAGAAGTACCTAATAAACAATAGTTTTTATAACATATAACAAGAATAAATATGCCAACAATACAACAATTGGTAAGAAAAGGAAGAAAAAAGGTGACATATAAGAGCAAATCACCTGCATTAGATTCGTGCCCCCAACGTCGTGGGGTGTGTGTCAGAGTATATACAACAACTCCTAAAAAGCCTAATTCGGCAATGAGAAAAGTTGCCAGGGTAAGGCTTACAAACGGGAAAGAGGTTAACTCATATATACCCGGAGAAGGTCACAATCTTCAGGAGCACTCTATTGTGTTAATTCGCGGAGGTAGAGTAAAAGACCTTCCGGGTGTTAGATATCATATTGTTCGTGGAGCTCTTGACACCAGTGGTGTTGAAGGACGCAAACAAAGAAGGTCAAAGTACGGAACAAAAAGGCCTAAAGAAAAATAAACATTAGAATTATTAAAGTAAATATCCGTATAAATGAGAAAGTCAAAACCAAAAAAGAGAATAGTACTTCCTGATCCAAAATATAATGATCAGTTAGTTACGATGTTTGTAAATAACTTAATGCTTAGAGGAAAGAAGTCTAAGGCGTTTGCAATTTTTTATAGTGCAATAGATACTGTATCTGAAAAAACTAAAGAAGACGGCCTTGAGGTGTGGAAAAAGGCATTAGCTAATGTTACACCTGCTGTTGAAGTTAAAAGCCGTAGAATTGGTGGTGCAACATTCCAGATTCCTTCAGAAATCAGAGCCGAAAGAAAAATGTCGGTCGCAATAAAGAATTTGATAAAATTTGCCAGGAAACGTAATGAAAAGAAAATGTCAGCAAAATTAGCCGGTGAGATTATGGCTGCATATAAAGAAGAAGGTGCCGCATTTAAAAGAAAGCAAGATACTCACCGTATGGCTGATGCAAACAAAGCTTTTTCTCATTTTAGATTTTAATATTATTACGGAATAGAGAGATTAATTATTAAATGAACCAGAAGTTAAAATATAACAGGAACATTGGCATTATGGCCCATATAGACGCCGGTAAAACTACTACTACCGAGCGCGTTCTATTCTATACGGGCATTAACCACAGGCTGGGTGAAGTGCATGATGGGAATGCTACAATGGACTGGATGGTACAGGAGCAGGAAAGAGGGATAACTATTACATCTGCTGCTACTACAACTTTCTGGAAATATGATAATAAACAATATAAAATTAACATAATAGATACTCCCGGACACGTTGACTTTACTGTTGAAGTAGAAAGGTCATTAAGGGTGTTGGATGGTGCAATTGCCTTGTTCTGTGCAGTTGGTGGTGTAGAACCGCAATCCGAAACTGTTTGGAGGCAAGCCGATAAATATAAAGTACCAAGAATCAGTTATGTTAATAAAATGGATCGTGCAGGAGCCGACTTTTTCTCCGTTGTTGCACAAATAAAGCAAAGGCTTGGCATGAATCCCGTACCTCTACAGATTCCTATTGGAAGTGAAGATGACTATAGAGGTGTTGTTGACCTTATTACAGGCAAAGCATACGAATGGGAAGAGCAATCACTTGGTAATGTTTTTAATGAAGTGCCGGTTCCTGATGACCTGGTAGAAACAGTTAAGGAACTTAGAATGAATATTATTGAGGGGTGCGCAGAAGAAAGTGAAGAAATGCTTGACAAGTTTATTGAAGACCCTGATAGCATTTCACAGGAAGAATTAATTAGCATAATAAGAGAGGCCACTATAGCACTTAAGATTACTCCGGTTTTATGTGGCTCATCATTTAAGAACAAAGGTGTACAGCATTTACTTGATGCGGTTTGTAAGTTTTTACCATCACCGCTTGATGTAGAAGCAATAGAAGGAATAAATCCGAAAACGGAAAAAGATGAAGTACGCCATGCTGATGTTAATGAACCATTTGCTGCATTAGCTTTTAAAATTGCAACAGACTCTTATGTGGGGAAACTTGCCTTTTTTAGGGTGTATAGTGGCAGGCTGGATTCAGGTTCTTATGTTTATAATGCTTCAACCGGGAAAAAAGAAAGAATTTCACGAATATTGCAAATGCATGCAAATAAGCAAAACCCTGTTGATTACATAGAAGCCGGTGATATTGGTGCTGCTGTTGGTTTTAAATCAATACATACAGGCGATACCCTGTGTACCGAAAAACATCCCGTGCTACTTGAATCAATGACCTTCCCGGAACCTGTTATCAGTGTTGCAGTAGAACCCAAAACACAAGCAGATGTTGATAAGCTGTCATTAGCATTGAAAAAACTTGAAGAAGAAGACCCCACATTCAAAGTGAAAATTGACCAGGATTCAGGCCAGACAATTATTAGCGGAATGGGCGAGTTACATCTTGAAATTCTTTTAGACAGGCTTATGCGCGAATTTAATGTTGAGTGTAATCAAGGCCATCCGCAAGTAGCATACAAAGAGGCAATCACTCAAGCTGTTAAGCATAGAGAGATTTATAAGAAACAAACAGGAGGCAAAGGTAAATTTGCTGATATAGAATTTGAAATAGGGCCGGCCGATGAAAATGTTAAAGGCTTGCAATTTGTAAATGAAGTAAAAGGTGGAAATGTCCCCAAAGAGTATATTGCATCTGTCGAGAAAGGCTTTAAGGCAGCAATGCAAAATGGTATTCTTGCAGGATATCCGCTTAATAATATGAAAGTAACTCTGTTGGATGGCTCTTATCATAGTGTTGACTCAGATTCACTTTCATTTGAAATTGTTGCAAAAGTTGGTTTTAAAAATGCTATGCCGAAAACAAAACCGGTATTACTTGAACCAGTAATGAAGCTGGAAGTTGTAACACCCGATGAGTACGTTGGAGATGTTACCGGGGATATTAATAAGAGAAGAGGGCAACTTGAAGGAATTTCAACGCGTGCCAGCCTGCAGGTAATTAAAGCTAAGTTACCTTTAAGTGAAACATTTGGATATGTAACTTCTCTAAGAACCCTGACGTCAGGCAGAGCTACATCAACACTTGAGTTTTCTCATTATGAGCAAGCTCCGAAAAATATTGCAGATGATATTGTATTAAAAATAAATGGAATTAATGCGTATTAACGTTCTTAAAATAAAATAACCGTGAGTCAAAGAATTAGAATAAAATTAAAATCTTACGATTACAACTTGGTTGATAAGTCAGCCGAAAAGATTGTAAAAACAGTTAAATCAACTGGAGCAGTGGTAAATGGCCCGATCCCATTACCTACAAACAAAAGGATTTTCACAGTTTTAAAATCGCCGTTTGTTAACAAGAAGTCGAGAGAGCAATTTCAGGTTTGCAGTTACAAACGCCTTTTGGATATTTATTCAACATCCTCAAAAACTGTTGATGCTCTTATGAAACTTGAGCTGCCCAGTGGAGTTGAAGTTGAAATTAAAGTTTAATTATTATAATTATTTATTGCATTATTGCGTAAAGAAAAATACTGCGAAAAATGTCAGGATTAATAGGAAAAAAAATCGGAATGACCAGCTTTTTTGATGCCTCTGGGAAAAATATCCCATGCACCGTAATTAAAGCTGGCCCTTGTGTAGTTACGCAGATAAGAACAAAGGAGAATGATGGCTATGAAGCGATTCAGCTTGGGTTTGATGAAAAACGTGAAAAATCCACTACCCGGGCACTTATGGGTCACTTCAAGAAAGCTAAAACTACTCCCAAAAAAGTACTTGCTGAATTTACCCGTTTTGAACAGGGGCACCAGAAAAAATTCGGCGATACGCTTACCTGTGATGTTTTCATTGAAGGGGAATATATTGATGTAGTTGGAGTGTCTAAAGGAAAAGGCTTCCAGGGGGTTGTTAAAAGACACGGGTTTGCTGGTGTAGGCCAGGCAACTCACGGGCAGCACAACAGAGAAAGAGCTCCCGGCTCATTAGGTGCATCATCATACCCGTCAAGAGTTTTTAAAGGTATGAGAATGGGAGGAAGAATGGGAGGAAACAGAGTGAAAATGATTAATATACAAATCATGAAAATTATTCCCGAAAAAAACTTAGTAATAGTTAAAGGATCAGTACCCGGTCCTAATGGTTCATATTTAATTCTTGAAAGATGGAGCTAGCAGTTTATAATATAGAAGGCAAAAAAACAACCAAAACGGTTAACCTTAAAGATGAAATTTTTGGTGTGGAACCTAACGACCATGTCATATACCTTGATGTAAAACAGTATCTGGCAAATAAAAGACAAGGAACCCATAAAACCAAAGAAAGAGGTGAAGTAAAAGGAAGTACCCGCAAGCTTAGAAGACAAAAAGGTACAGGTGCAGCCCGTATAGGCGATATTAAATCACCTATCTTAAGAGGTGGCGGCAGAGCTTTCGGCCCGAGGCCAAGAGACTATTCCTTTAAACTTAACAAAAAGGTTAAAAGGCTTGCACGAAAGTCGGCGCTGTCTTATAAGGCTAAAGATAATAGTATAATGGTTTTAGAGGATTTTTCTTTCGAAGAACCAAAAACCAAAAAGTTTATACAAATCCTGAATAACCTGAATCTTACTGATACTAAGTCGCTACTGGTTGTTTCTGAAGCAAACAGGAATATCTTTTTGTCTGCCAGAAACATACCCAACACTGCTGTGGTTGTGGCAAGCGAACTTAATACATACCAGGTTCTTAATAACAAAAGGTTATTATTGGTGGAAAGCGCAATTGAAAAAATTGAAAATATATTATTGAAATAAATTTAATGCTGGGAATAATCAGCCTAAAACAGAGAAAAATGGATATTTTGATAAAACCTCTGATAACTGAAAAAATGACAGCGCAAACTGAAAAGTTTCCGAACAGATACGGCTTTATAGTTGATAAGAAAGCTAAAAAGTCGCAAATAAAAGCTGCTGTCGAAGAAATGTATGATGTTACTGTTGAAAAAGTAAACACTATGAACTACCTTGGCAAGCTTAAGGTAAGATATACTAAAACCGGATTTATGTCCGGCAGAAAAAACAGTTTTAAAAAGGCTATCGTACAGGTAGCAGAAGGTGAAATAATTGATTTTTATAGCAACATTTAAGATATTTAGATAAATGGCTTTAAGAAAATTTAAACCAACTACGCCGGGTCAACGCTTTAAACTTATTAGCGCATTTGACGACATAACTACCTCCAAACCTGAAAAAAGGCTTGTAGTTGGAAAGAAGAAATCAGGAGGTAGGAATAATAGAGGCAAAATGACCTGTAGATATATGGGTGGTGGCCATAAAAGAAAAATCAGAATTATTGATTTTAAAAGGGATAAAGATGGAGTTCCTGCAAAGGTTGCCTCAATAGAGTATGATCCTAACAGAAGTGCAAGGGTGGCATTGCTTTTTTATGCTGATGGCGAAAAAAGATACATTATTGCACCTAATGGTATTCAAGTAGGACAGACTGTCATATCAGGAGAAAAAGCAAGCCCGAATACAGGGAATGCATTGTTCCTGAAGGATATTCCACTTGGTAGTGTAGTGCACAATGTTGAATTGAAGCCGGGCCAGGGAGCAAAAATTGCCAGAAGTGCAGGTTCTTATGCCCAGCTTACATCACGTGATAAGAAATATGCTATCCTTAAGTTGCCTTCAGGCGAATCCAGAATGATTCTTATAACTTGTAAAGCAACTATTGGAACAATTAGCAACCCTGATCACATGCATGAAATGTCAGGTAAAGCCGGAAGAAGCAGATGGCTTGGAAGGAGACCCAGAACGAGAGGTGTTGTTATGAATCCTGTTGACCATCCAATGGGTGGTGGTGAAGGACGCGCCAGCGGTGGACACCCCAGAAGCAGAAAAGGCTTACCAGCTAAAGGTTTTAAAACCAGGAATAAGAAAAAAGAATCCAACAGACTTATTGTCGAAAGAAGGAAATAATATTTATTAACGGAAAAATAATTAAAAATGAGCCGTTCACTTAAAAAAGGACCTTATATACATTATAAACTTGAACAACGTGTATTACAGATGGCTAGCAGCAAGAAAAAAACTGTAATCAAAACTTGGTCAAGAGCTTCAATGATATCACCCGATTTCGTTGGGCTAACTATTGCAGTTCATAATGGCAATAAATTTATTCCTGTATATATTACAGAAAACATGGTTGGGCACAAATTAGGAGAATTTGCACCTACCAGAATTTTCAGAGGCCATGCAGGAAAAAAAGATAAAGCTAAAAAATAAAAAACATACTGTAAAATGGGAGCAAGAAAACATTTAAGGGCAGAAAAAATTAAAGCTGAGAAAAAAAATCAATATTATGCCAAGCTTAACAACTGCCCAACATCACCCAGAAAAATGCGCCTGGTTGCTGACATGATCAGAGGCAAAGATGTTAATAGAGCACTTGGCATTTTAAAATTTACCAAAAAAGAAGCTGCTGAAAGGCTTGAAAAACTTTTACTCTCAGCTATTAGTAACTGGCAGGCAAAAAACGAAGATGTTCGTTTAGAGGATAGTAATCTGTATATTAAAAGTATCTATGTTGATAGTGGCAGAATGCTGAAAAGGCTGAGGCCGGCACCGCAAGGCCGCGCACATAGAATCAGAAAAAGATCAAATCATGTTACTATTCAACTTGATAGTAAAAGCAATATCGAATAATTATTAAAAAAATAATAAATGGGACAAAAAACTAATCCAACAGGTCTTAGGCTAGGAATTATCAAAGGATGGGATTCCAATTGGTATGGCGGAAACAACTATGCTACTAAGCTTATCGAAGATGATAAAATCAGGAAATATCTTAATGCCCGCTTGTCGAAAGCAGGTGTTTCTAAAATTATTATCGAAAGAACGCTTAAGCTTATTACTGTTACAATAAATACAGCCCGCCCGGGAATTATTATTGGTAAAGGAGGACAAGAGGTTGATAAGATCAAAGAAGAGCTTAAAAAACTTACACAAAAAGAAGTTCAGATAAATATATCTGAAATAAAAAGGCCAGAACTTGATGCCACATTGGTTGCAAACACAGTTGCACGACAAATTGAAGGCAGAATTTCATTTAGAAGAGCAGTAAAAACTGCTATTGCATCTACAATGAGGTTAGGTGCTGAAGGCATCAAAATTACTGTATCTGGCAGATTAGGTGGTGCTGAAATGGCAAGAAGCGAAACGTATAAGGAAGGCAGAATTCCTTTGCACACGCTTAGAGCTGATATTGATTATGCTATTGTAGAAGCACATACCACTTATGGAAGGCTTGGAATTAAAGTGTGGATATGTAAAGGAGAAATATTTGGCAAAAAAGAACTGACACCATTTATAACAGAACCTGCTAAAGGTGGCAGAGGAATGGGCGGTGGCCAAAGAGGCGACAGATTTAAAGGCCGTAGAAAATAATAAATAATTGGTTTTGAATAACTGGTAAATATTTAGAATAATGTTACAACCAAGAAAAACAAAATTTAGAAAACAACAAAAAGGCCGAATGAAGGGCAACACAAAACGTGGTGCAGAATTGGTCTTTGGCGATTTTGGAATAAAATCACTCGATACTAAGTGGATTACTGCAAGGCAAATTGAAGCTGCCCGACAGGCAATCACCAGAAGAATGAAGCGTGAAGGACAATTATGGATTAGAATTTTTCCAGATAAACCTATTACAAAGAAACCCGCAGAGGTTCGTATGGGTAAAGGTAAAGGTGCTCCGGAATTATTCGTTGCAAGGGTTTGTCCCGGCAGAATTCTGTTTGAGTCAGAAGGGGTTACAACCGAAGTTGCCAGGGAATCAATGAGGCTTGGTGCGCAAAAGTTACCAATAAAAACAAAATTTATTGTTAGAAGAGATTATATCGGTAAATAAGGTTTTTTATTAAAGAATAATTTTGTAACTTTGCAGCCTTTTTGTGGGAAATTGATAAAAGCGTAGCCGTTACCTGCGACATAACTCAAAATCCCATACTTTATGCAAAACAAATTGCAATTAAATTACAAATTAACATTCCGGTCTGCTTTTAATGAGTTGCAGAAGCACATCAGAATAAAAAATTACACGAAATATTAAAAATACATGAAAGCAAAAGTAATTCGTGAAATGTCAACACCTGAACTCCGTGAAAGGTTAGAAGAGGAAAAAAAGCAACTGGTAAAACTTAAGTTAAACCATGCTGTTTCTCCACTGGAGAATCCATTGAAAATAAAGGCTTACCGCAAGATTGTTGCTAGGCTAAACACTGAGATCAGAAAGAGAGAAATTCAGGAAAATAAACAAACGAAACAAAGTTAAGTATGGAAACCAGATCTCGCAGAAAAGAAAGAACAGGATTTGTTGTGAGTAATAAAATGAATAAATCCATAATTGTTGAGGTAATGCGTCAAATTAAGCATCCAATGTATGGCAAGTATATTAAAAAAAACTCGCGCTTTATGGCACATGACGAAAACAATGAATGTAACACTGGTGATAAAGTCCGTATTATGGAAACAAGGCCTTTAAGCCGCAATAAGTGTTGGAGATTAGTTGAAATTATTGAAAGAGCTAAATAATTATGATACAACAAGAATCAAGAGTCGCTGTAGCAGACAATAGTGGCGCCAAAGAAGTGCAATGTATTAGAGTACTTGGGGGCACCAGAAAAAGATATGCCAAAATTGGTGATAAAGTAATTGTTTCTGTTAAATATGCTTTACCTAACGGTAATATTAAAAAAGGAACAATTTCTAAAGCAGTTGTTGTCAGAACCAAGAAACATACACACCGTCAGGATGGTTCATATATTAAATTTGATGATAATGCAGTTGTATTACTTTCTGCAACTGATGAGCTTAGAGGTACAAGGATTTTTGGGCCTGTAGCCAGGGAATTGAGGGAAAAGCAATATATGAAAATTGTTTCGCTGGCACCGGAAGTGCTGTAATTATTTTAAAACTTGAAATTATGCAAAGGAAAACTCATATTAAAAAAGGAGACAACGTTAAGGTTATTGCTGGAAATGAAAAAGGCAAAGAAGGCAAAGTTCTCAGAATTGACAGAAAAAAGAACAGAGCTTTTGTTGAGGCCTTGAATTTTGTTTCTAAGCACACTAAACCAAATGCTGCTAATCCACAGGGTGGTATTCTTAAACAAGAAGCAAGTATCCATTTATCAAACCTTATGGTTGTTGATTCTAAAGGTGAAGCGACCCGTGTTGGCAGAAAATTGGAGGATAATAACAAATTAGTACGCTATTCAAAAAAGTCAGGGGAGGTAATTAAGTAATGAAATATATACCAAGACTTAAAGAGAAATACACAAAAGAAATAGTTCCTGCTTTAGTTAAGGAATTTAACTATAAAAGCCGCATGCAGGTTCCAAGAATCGAAAAAATATGTCTGAACCAGGGTGTTGGTGAAGCCATTACTGATAAAAAGATTATTGAAACAGCAGCTGAAGAGATGTCATTAATTGCCGGACAAAAAGCAGTGCAAACCAAATCAAAAAAGGACATTTCAAACTTCAAACTTAGAAGAGGAATGCCTATTGGTGTCAGAGTTACTCTCAGAGGCAATAAAATGTATGAATTTCTTGACAAACTTATTGCTGTATCGCTGCCTCGAATACGCGACTTTAAAGGAATTAACGAAAAAGGTTTTGACGGTAGAGGAAATTTCTCGCTTGGAGTACCAGAGCAAATTATCTTCCCGGAAATAAACATAGATAAAGTTAATAGAATTATGGGTATGGATATAACCATAGTTACTTCTGCCGAAACTGACAAAGAAGCTTTCGGATTACTTAAAGAATTTGGAATACCGTTTAAGAATGTCATGAAATAAAATCTATAATAAATGGCTAAAGAATCTATAAAAGCAAGAGAAAGAAAAAGAGAAAAAATGGTAGCTAAGTATGCTGCCAAAAGAGCTGAACTTAAAGCTAAAGGTGATTATGTTGCCTTGCAAAAGCTGCCAAAAAACTCATCCCCGGTGCGTTTACACAACAGGTGTAAACTTACTGGTAGGCCTAAAGGCTATATGAGACAGTTTGGTATCTCACGTATTAATTTCAGAGAGTTGGCGAATAACGGCCAAATCCCTGGTATTACTAAGTCCAGCTGGTAGTAGTGTTTATTTGTTGAAACTTTATAATATTGAAAAATGTTAACAGATCCAATTGCAGATTATCTGAACAGAATTAGAAATGCCATTAAGGCTAACCACAGGATTGTAGAAATTCCTGCATCAAACATTAAAAAAGAGATGACAAAAATCCTTTTCGATAAAGGATATATTTTGAATTATAAGTTTGAAGATGATAAAATACCGGGCATCATTAAGATTGCCTTAAAATATCATCCAACAACTAAACTGCCTGCTATTAATGAACTTAAGCGTATTAGCAAGCCGGGCCTTCGTAAATATTGCAAAAGTGATGAATTGCCAAGAGTTTTAAATGGACTGGGAGTAGCTATTATTAGCACCTCCAGTGGATTAATCACAGATAAAGAGGCCAGGAAGTTAAAAGTAGGTGGTGAAATTATTTGTTACGTTAGCTAAACAAGGAGGTTAAAATGTCAAGAATAGGAAATGCACCAATAACATTACCGGAAGGTGTCACAGTTAATATTGACGATAAAAACTTGGTAACTGTTAAAGGCCCAAAAGGTGAGCTTAATCAGCAGATTGAGCCTGGGTTTAGAATTAATATCGAAGATAATATTCTAACTATTGAAAGGCCTACAGAACTTAAAAAGCATAAGTCATTACACGGGCTGTACCGGTCATTGGTAAACAATATGGTTATTGGAGTTACAGATGGTTATAAAATAGAACAAGAGTTAGTTGGGGTTGGTTATAAAGCTTCTAATGCAGGACAGGTGCTTGAGCTTGCACTTGGGTATTCACATAATATCTTTTTTGAAATACCTAAAGAAGTTAAGCTTGAAACAGTTACGGAAAGAGGTAAAAACCCAACGATTATTCTTGAATCAATAGACAAGCAGCTAATTGGACAGGTTGCTGCAAAAATCAGATCCTTACGTAAACCTGAACCATATAAAGGTAAAGGTGTATTGTTTAAAGGTGAAGTTATTCGCAGGAAGGCTGGTAAAGCTGCTGCTGCCGCTAAATAATTTATTTTTTAATCCTTATA
>PWND01000306.1 GCA_003557965.1 Bacteroidales bacterium
CAACAGCAACAGGAGCAGCAGCACTTACACCGAGTTCATCTTCAAGTTCTTTAATAAGTTCTGAAAGTTCAAGTACAGACATTCCTTTAATGAATTCTTTTACATCTGCTTTTGTAGTCATTGTTCTCTCCATAAAATTAAATAAAAATTAAGCTTTTTCCATTTTTTCTTTGTACGCGACAAGAAGCTGTACAAAATTTTGAGGTACTGCATTAAGCAGCCTTACAAAATTCTGAGGTACAGCGAGCATTGTCCCAAGAAGCTTCGACTGAAGCTCCTCTTTGGACGGAAGATCAGCCAGAGCTTTCACATCCTTTTCGGAAAGGATCTTTCCATCAATAACACCGCCTTTTACCGTAATACGATCACTCTTTTTTCCAAAGGACTTTACTATTCTGGCACCTGCCACCTGGTCATCATCCATTGTAAAAACAAGGGATATCATCCCGGTAAGCATATCAAGGATGCCTTCGTATTCCGTGTCTTTCACTGCTATTTTAGCCAGAGAGTTTTTAACAACGACCATACGGACATTGTTTTGTGCACACTCTTTTCTAATAGGAGTGAAAGTTTCCATGTTGACTCCGTTATAGTCAACAGCGATGCATGATGAAGCTTTGGAAAACAAATCTTTAAGCTCTGCAACAATTTGCTTTTTTTTGCTTTTTTCCATTCAGCAACTCCATCAGCTACTGTTTCTGGTCATCGAAGAACAATGACAGGTCTCAGTCAGGAAATTAAGCCCCAAAAAGGCACCTGGCTTCTCAGACCAGAAAACGATTATAAAAAAACTACTTTGCCTCACTAATAACAACAGCTTCATCAAGTCTTATCCCGGGTCCCATTGTGCTGGACATGGACAGCTTCTTGATATATGTTCCTTTCGCTGTAGAGGGTTTGAGTTTCACCACATCTTTAACAAGCTCCATGGCATTTTCATAAAGCTTATCCTGTCCAAAACTCAACTTACCTATCTGGCAGCAAAGAACACCTGCTTTGTTTACTTTAAACTCAACTCTTCCCGCTTTAACAAGCTTCACGGCACCACCTATATCATTGCTTACAGTACCGAGCTTAGGGTTAGGCATGAGTCCTTTTCTTCCGAGTATTTTACCCAGCTTCCCGATTTTACTCATCATAGAGGGAGTTGTTACAAGTTTATCAAAATCAGTCCAATTTTCAGACATGATCTTTTCGATAAGTTCCTCTCCACCTACAAAGTCAGCTCCTGCGGTCTTTGCATCTTCAACTTTATCTGCAGGAACAATTGCACAAACCTTGACAGTTTTTCCAATCCCGTGAGGAAACACACATGCTCCTCTAACCATTTGGTCTGACTTTTTAGGATTTATACCAAGATTAAAAGCCAACTCAACTGTCTCATCAAATTTTTGGGATTTTGCTTTTTCAAGAAGTTTGACAGCAGTTTTGATATCATACTTGATATCCTTGTCAATTTCCTTGTAAGCATCTTTCAGTCTTTTTCCATAAGTTGCCATACTCCACCTCCTACTTAATTCCAATTCCCATACTGCGTGCAGTACCGGCAACAATTTTTTTTGCTGCCTCAAGGTCTGAGGTGTTGAGATCTTCAAACTTAACCTTTGCGATCTCAGCAACCTGGTCCCATGTGACAGTTCCAATTTTCTTTTTGTTGGGCTCCCCGGATCCTTTACTCTTGTTCAACGCTTTCATAAGCAACTGGGAAGCAGGCGGTGTTTTAGTAATGAACGAAAATGATCTGTCTGCATAAACCGTGATAACAACAGGGATTAAATATCCCCTCTGCTCCTGAGTTTTAGCGTTGAACGCTTTGCAGAAGTCCATGATGTTCACACCGTGCTGTCCGAGTGCAGGACCAACGGGAGGAGCCGGATTTGCCTGACCTGCAGGTATCTGCAGCTTAATGTTTGCAAGCACTTTCTTAGCCATAGTTCACTCCTCTTTTTAATCGTTAATCCTCAACTTTCTCAACCTGAGAAAAGTTAAGCTCGACGGGTGTAGAACGCCCAAATATATTTACCAGAACATCCAGTTTTTCTTTTCCTTCTTTTACATCATCAATAACTGCTTTGAAATTGGCGAAAGGTCCCTCCTTTATCAGCACCATCTCTCCTTTTTCAAACATTATCTTAGAAACGGTTGAAACGCCTCCTTCTTCTATCATTTGCTTGATCTTTGCAACTTCAGCTTCAGAAACAGACTTAGGTTCCACAAATGATCCTTTTCCGGCATGTCTTCTTTTTTCTCCTATCAAAGCCGGCTTTCTCATAAAAGGAACACTTTTTAACAACAGCCATGAATCTTCGGTGTACTCCATTTGGATAAAAATATATCCGGGATACAGATTTTTTTTCTGGATCTTTTTCTTTCCATCTTTTTTAACTTCAACCTCAACTTCAGGAACAATTATTTCTCCAAAAAAAGTTTCCATTCCTTTCTCTTTAATGAGGTTTTCGATAGCTTGTTTCAGCTTGTTTTCATGACCTGACTGGGTATGAATTGCGTACCATTTCATTTTGAAATACTCCGGAACCTGCCTAATTAGTAAATAAGTGCTGCAATGTTCGACCAGATAAGATCAAATACTATAAATACCACAACCATTATGCCGACAAAAACAAACACAGATATTGTGGTAACTTTGGTTTCTTCTCTGGAAGGTGTAACTACTTTTTTCAGCTCCGCCACAGCTTTTTGAAGTTCATCCAGATAAAAACCTTTTTTTCCTTTCCAAAAGTAAAATGTCGTGGCAGCAGCTAAGATAACACCTATGACGCTCTTAAGCGGAGCAAGATCCAAAATTCTTCTGTCAGCGAGATCTATGGCTCTTATTCCCAACACAGCATCAGCCGCCTGAATGAAAAAATAAGATAATACCAGAAAAAAACCGATATAAAGCCCGCCAATGATCTTTCCATCTTTCATTTAGCAACCTCAACAAAGTAAAAATGGCAGGTCAGGCAGGAATCGAACCCGCAACCCCCGGTTTTGGAGACCGGTGCTCTACCAGTTGAACTACTGACCTGCCTGCACAAAATTATATCTTGCCCTCTTTGTGGACAGTATGTTTTCTGTCGAAAGGACAATACTTTTTAAGCTCCAGTTTATCGACAGTATTTTTTTTATTCTTTATAGTAGTATAGTTTTTTCTTTTACATTCAGAGCAGTTTAAAGTC
>PWND01000159.1 GCA_003557965.1 Bacteroidales bacterium
AGCCTATACCTGAAATGCTTGAAGAAATTGTAAAAATTATTCCAGATGCGATGCAATATGTTGAGCATTCCACATCACGAATTATATATGGTGATGATAAATTTCTGAGTAAAAGCGGTGTTAAAAAAACTCAATGGATGCTTAGAAAAGGCTTTGAAACAATTGATGGTAAAGAAGGTGCTATTGAGATATTTTATACTAAAAAGTTTCCGGAGGCAGATGAAGGGCCTTTTATTATTGAAGAAAGACATTTGATAAATAACCTTGCCAGTATTGTTTCCGGCAACTTAAATACCATTATTGGGAAAGAGTTGTTGAAGAAGTCTGTTGTTGAGAAGGAAGAAGAAACAGAAGAAGAAAAGGAGCGTATTAAGCATTCTGCCATGAGCAGGCAACTCTTGCAAAAGTTTTTAAAGAAACACAACTCCGACCGTGATATATATCACGATTTGATGCAGTTTAAAGTAAGAGAAATACTTCTGGTGGCTAATCTGTACGATGCTTTTATAATCGAGCAGGAGGGAAGGTTCTTTGAGCAGGTTACCGGTGAATACTATCAGTTGAACCTGTCATCAGCACCAAGGATTACTGGGGTGTCAACTCCGGAAGAGGCTCTTGAAAAACTTCAGGAAAAGTACTTTGATTTGGTTATTGTTATGATGGGTATTGATAAAAATACTCCAATACAGTTGAGCAGAATTATTAAGCAGATATATCACAATATGCCGGTATTCCTCATGCTTAACAATAACAGCGATATTGCAATGTTTGAAGATGGTAATAAAACCATTAATTCAATTGATAAAGTTTTTGTGTGGAATGGCGACTCTAACGTCTTTCTTGCAATGGTGAAATATCTTGAAGATATGGTTAATGTTGAGCAGGATATTTCCATCGGCTTGGTCAGGGTTATTTTATTAGTTGAAGACTCTGCAAAATACTATTCGAGGTACTTGCCGATTTTATATAGTATTGTTATTGAGCAAACCAGGCAACTAATTGAAGAAGTCAATACTGATGAGCTTTATAAGCTTCTAAAAATGAGGGCAAGGCCAAAAGTTCTCCTGGCATCAAGTTATGAAGAGGCATTGGCATTTTATAATAAATATAAGGATAACTTATTGTGTTTGATTTCAGATGTGAAGTTTGAGAAGGATGGAAAGCTTGATGAAGAAGCCGGAATTTCACTGGTAAAGCATGTTAAAACAGATTTGCAGGAACTTCCCATCGTTTTACAGTCTTCAGACTCTGAAAACTCTCAAAAAGCTTATGAGCAAAGGGCTACTTTTATTAATAAGAACTCAGAAACTCTAAAACAGGATTTAAGAAGTTTTATCAATTACTTCTTAGGTTTTGGAAATTTTGTATATAAAGATGAAACCGGCAGAAAAGATATTGCAATTGCAAGGTCAATGCATGAGTTTCAAAAACATTTAAAAACAATTCCTGAGAAATCACTTATTTATCATGCAAAAAAGAATCACTTTTCTCATTGGCTTATGGCCAGGGGTGAAATTCAGATAGCCAAAAGAATAAAGCCATTAAAAGTTGAAGATTTTAAATGCCCGGGCAGCCTTAGGGACTATTTGATAGACCTTGTTGAGCAATGTATTCATGATAAGAAAAAAGGGAAGGTTGTAAACTTTGAAGAGTCAGCGTTACTGGATGACACAAATATTGTACGTTTTGCACCCGGGTCGCTTGGAGGAAAGGGTAGAGGCCTTGCATTCATTAATATGCTGATAAATAATTTCGATTTTAATGAGCTTATCCCGGGAATAAATATTACTTCTCCAAAAACTTCAATAATAGGTGCTGAAGAGTTTGAGATGTTTATTCATAACAACAATATCCATGACAAAATATACAACGAAACGGATTATGACTATATAAAGAAGTTGTTTATTGAAGGAAGTCTTTCAGAAGGCTTGGTGAAAAAGCTAAGAAGTTATCTTTCGGTAATAAAAACACCATTGGCAATTAGGTCATCCAGCCTTTTTGAAGATTCACTGATGCAACCCTTTGCGGGAATTTTTGATACTTTTTTGCTGCCAAACAACAATCCTGATTTGGAAATAAGGCTTGAACAAGTTATGAATGCTATAAAAATGGTTTTTGCATCAATATTTTCACCAACTGCACAATCATATTTTAAAGCCGTTAATTATAAAATTGAAGAAGAAAAAATGGCTGTGGCAATACAGGAAGTGGTTGGCAATCAGCATGAAAACTATTTTTACCCACATATTAGCGGAGTGGCACAATCATACAACTTTTATCCGTTTTCTTATATGAAACCGGAAGAAGGTTTTTCGGTTATTGCACTGGGCTTGGGGAAATATGTTGTAGAAGGTGAAAAAACTTACAGATTTTCACCGGCACATCCACAGTTGGAAATGTACACACCTAAAGAGCTTTTTAAAAACTCGCAGCTACATTTCTATGCAATTGACCTTGATAAAAAGGAAATAAATCTTTATGAAGGTGAGGATGTAGGGCTAATTAAATTAGAAATTGACGAGGCCGAAAAGCATGGAACACTAAAGCATTCTGCCAGCGTGTATGATATTTCAAATGAAAGGACAATTCCCGGCATAACTCAAGCCGGGCCTAGGGTTGTTAACTTTGCTAATATTCTGAAATATGAATATATCCCCCTTGCAAAAGCCGTTGAGGTTATTCTTGATATTGTGGCGGAAGCTATGGGTACCCCTATTGAAATGGAGTTTGCAGTTGACCTTAATAAAGATGAAAAAGGGCATGCTTCTTTTTATCTTTTACAAATAAAGCCTTTGATAAAAAATATAAATGACTCAGATATTAATATTGAGAAAATTGATAATGAGCGACTGCTTTTATACTCTGAGAATGGTATGGGCAACGGAATAATTAATGACTTGTATGATGTAATATATGTGGATGTTGAGTCATTTGACAAGTTGAAAACAGAAAAAATGCGGGATGAAATTGAGGAGCTTAATGCTAAAATGGCAGAAGAAGGACGTAAGTATGTTCTAATTGGGCCTGGCAGATGGGGTACCAGGGATAAATTTATTGGAATTCCTGTTTCCTGGTCGCAAATATCAAATGCAAAAATAATTGTTGAAATTAGCCTGGAGGACTTTCCACTGGACGCTTCTCTTGGCTCACACTTTTTTCATAATGTTATTTCTATG
>PWND01000090.1 GCA_003557965.1 Bacteroidales bacterium
AAGTTGCGCAGCCGGGAATGGAAGCGCTTATTGCAATTTCAAACTATTTCAAAGTAGCGGTTGACACTTTGCTAAAAGTTGATTTCACACGATTAGCCGAGAGTGAGCTTTCACAGCTGGAACGAGGGTACGATGTGTTTGTAACTGGCAGCAAGTTAAGGGTTTTGGCTACTACCGTTGATAAAGAGAATGAGGAGAATATTGAGTTGGTGGATGAGAAAGCCAAGGCAGGTTACAGGACTGGTTTTGCTGACCCGGAATTCATAAAGGTGCTACCCACTTTCCAGATGCCTTTTTTATCAAAACAGAAAAAGTACCGTACTTTCCAGATCAGCGGCGACTCGATGCTTCCTATACCTGATGGTTCAATGGTTACGGGCGAGTTTATCCAGAACTGGAACCTTATAAGAGATCGTCATGCTTATATTATTCACACTTTGGATGATGGGGTTGTGTTTAAGGTAGTGGAAAATTTGCTGAAAGCAGAAGGTAAGCTGCGGCTTTATTCGCTTAATCCTATTTATGAACCCTACGATGTTGATGTAAGGGATATACGTGAGGTGTGGAAGTTTGTTAACTATATAAGCGGAGAAGTACCTGATCAGGGCAATTATAATGAGCAATTAGCAAATTCTGTAAAAGCGCTTCAAAAAGAGGTTACTACTATTAAGAAAGAAATAAAAACCCTTTCAAAATAGTTGTTTGAAAGGGTTTTATGGACTTTGTCAACTGTTTAGTGTCAATTTGTAATATAAAAAAGCCTGGCAAAGAACTATTACGGCCTTGTCCTTTCCATGATTCTTTCTGCTTCGGTGTTTCCCAGGTTATAAGATTTTTCTGCGTATATAAAGGCATTTCGGTTGTCCCTGTTATTTATATAAGCCATTGCGAGTCTAAGATAAAGGTCGGCCCATTCTTCGTCTGATAAACGGTGTTGATATTCTTCTATCAGTTCTATGGCTCTCAGGTAATCTCTGATCTCCCTGCTATATTCGCTTAGTCTGTTGTAAGCTACTGCCCGGCCTAAAAACCCGTCCCAGTTTTGGTCGTCATTACGTATAGCTTCAGTGTAGTCATCGACAGCTGAGTGGAAGCTAGAAGTACGTCTCGACTGCATTTTAACATATGCCCGATTAATAAGTATTTTAGCCTTTTCTTTTTCAAGTTCAACTCTTTCCTGGCTGCGGCGAGGTGTTTGGTTAATTCTCCGATCAACAATACGAATAGCATTGGTATAATCATTAAACAAGTTGACGAATTCCTGATCTCTAGCCCTTTCTTTGTGTTGTTCAAGGATTAATCTAACTGATCCGCGAAATTTGTAAGCCTCTATATTGTTGTCGTCTAACTGAATAGACTCATTCAACAAATTAAGTGCACCTTCATAGTTGTTTTGATTAATAAGGTTTTCAGCCTGTCTTGTCAATTCAAGAGACCTGACTATATTAGCATTTTTTTCATCTATTTTTATTGCCAGATTGTTGAGGTTGTTTCTGCCTCGATCAATAAGCTCTATAGCTGACCGGTAATTGCCTTTCTCCATGTTTTCTAAACCCTCAAGCATTATTTTGCGAATGGCAGCAGTATCTATAGATTGGCTAAAAACAGGATTGATCTGAAAGATTAAGAAAAAAACAGATGTAGCCAGTATTACTTTTAAGTTCTTTAAGGCTATCTTATATTTTGTAGTATCGTTTTTCATTTTTTTGGTATTAAGGTTTATTTAAGTTTGATTTTGTTATTTAATTTTTTTTAAAATTAATAATGTTTAGTACAAAAATAAAAAAATAAACAGATTTAAAAAAAACGACTTGTCAAATAATTAATTAGACACATTGCGTAACAGTTTGTTTAAAAACAACTATGGCATTTGTCCATCATTATCATAAAATTCAAACTAGTTTAAATTAGTTTACTGAAAAAATATATGTGATTAAAACGAAATCAAGAAACTATTATTTCATCTGTTTATAATCTGTTGTTAATAGGTCAAATAGAACTCGCAAATTTGATCATTTTTCTGTGTGTGAAAATGTTTTCTCATGCTCGTTTCATTATTTTTTATTCTCCTGTATAAATACTACCTCCAATGTTATCTTTCTTGCCACCTGATGCACTTCTAATAACATTGGGTATATTATTTATCCGCAATACACCAAGAAATGCAAAAATAAGTGCTTCTTTGTATTCGATGATCTTTTTTGGGGGCAAGCAAACATTGACACTTTGATTGTTTTTAAGCAGGTTTACAAGAAACTTATTATATGCTCCTCCACCAGTTACAAGCAAGGTTTTACTTTTATTTATGGCTGTTGCTCTGTTAATTTGTATGGCAATATGTTCATAAAATGATCTTAAAATGTCTTGTAGGGGGATATCCTTGTATTTTTCTATTATTGGGTTTACATTTTCTTTAACCCATTCAGCACCTAAAGATTTTGGCGGCTTTTGAAGATAGTAATCTATATTATTGAGTTCGTCTATCAGTTTGATTGATTTTTCGCCTTTTTCGGCTATTTTCCCATCCGGATCAAAGTTGATTTCTTTTTTTACTTTATCATTATATAATATTCTATGTGCTTCATGGTGTCTGTTTTTTACAAGGCGGTTAATAACAAAATTTACCGGGCAGATGTCAAAAGCAATTCTTTTGTTGTTCTGTTTACATGAAATATTGGCGAAACCGCCCAGGTTAAGACAGAAGTCATACTCAGCAAAAAGCAATTCGTCACCAATTGGCACAAGAGGAGCACCCTGTCCTCCGCATGCTATATTTAAAGAGCGAAAATCACATACTACTTTACATTTTGTTTGAGCGGCTATAGCTGATCCATCACCTATCTGAAAGGTAAACCTGTTGTCGGGTTGATGAAACACCGTATGTCCATGACTTGCTATTAAATCAGGCTTATTCGGGCAATATTCATTTATGAAGCTGTTGGTTGTTTTACCAAGATAATGACCGTAATCAACATGGGTTTTTATGAGTTCCTGTCCATTCATTTCAGGTGCCTGTCGCAGCTTTATTAACCAAACAGGAGGATATGGAATGGTTTGGGCTTTAATGATTCTAAAATTCCATTTTGAGTTATTCTTTTCAAAAAGGCAGTATGCTATGTCGGTACCATCAAGCGAAGTGCCTGACATTAAACCGATTGCTGTGTGTCTCATG
>PWND01000057.1 GCA_003557965.1 Bacteroidales bacterium
ATCGAAAAGTCAGGTTTGTAAATTAAGGAACCGCCGTATACGAGACCCGTATGTACGGTGGTGTGAGAGGTCGGAAAATAAAGTAGGAGGAAAACTACTTTATTTTCCTCCTACTCGATTAGTTTTCTTCATTCCAAACCTTCTATGTTTTTGAAACCTTGAAGGTTTTCTGCACACATCCAAAACCCAAACTGCCCTTCTCTCCTATTCCTGAATAGTATAAGAATCTCATAAGTTCAACAGGGGCAGTTAATTCAAAATCATACAAAAACCCTCTGACTTTGGTTTGGGCTGTAGTGCCTGATTTTATTGTTTGCAACTTTGATTTTGGTTTTGATTTTACTTTAAAGTCCCATTTATCAATATCAAATGGTAAATCAACCAGGTACTCTTCAGACTTATTTGTATAGCTCACTCCTTCTAATACATTATTATGTGCAGCAACATATCTCTTTACCAGGTTTTCTTTTATCAGTTCTGAATAATTATGATAATCCGGAGCCAGATATGTAGCTCTTAACTTTCCGTTTTGCATTTCAGGAATAGTAACCACTATTGGTGACAAGCATTGAAATTCCATATTGTTTTTGAAATTGGGCTCGGGGATTTTTTCTACAGCGGTTATTTGAAATTCTGCTTTAACACCTTTCTCTGCAATAACCAATTCTTGCTTGCGAAACAAGCCTGTGACAAAATTTGATGCAGCTTCTTCCATATAAAACGAAAGTATTATTTTATGAATACCACTTGGAACTTCAAGAAAAACATTGCCTTCTGCCTTGTTTATCAATCTGACGTTGCTAAATTCAATACCGGAAAAAGTAAACAACTTAAACTTCCTGTCTCCATTAAATGCATATCCGTAATTATGCAGCCATTCAGAAAAAACCTCATCAGCATTATTAAACACTTTATATATCCATGCAGATAAAGGATACTGATAGTTTATAGGAACTATTTGGACGTTCTCATTCGTAAGGGTAAGGGTAAATCTCATTTCATTAATAAATAACAAACATGACATTTTTAAGAAATCTTTTATATAAAAAATTTCTTAAGTGTAAATATAATAAAATTTGTCATTAGTAATTATTTATTAGTTGTATTTTTAAAAATATTTTTATTGATTTTACAAAAATAATAAAGAACACATAAAATCATTGCAATCATCACATATTTCTTAAATAAGAGATTGTTTTATCCTGAATAGAATAAAAAAACTTCAGCTCAATAAAAAAATTAGTTAACCACCGGGTATATTAGCATGTGAGTTTAATAAAAATTTTATCTTTGTCGCATTATTTTATTTTTAAAGGTTTGCCAGGTTTGTTTTTTTGGGAATTATTGCAGATAATAATAAATGCCCGGCCAATAACCCTGTCAAGCAGAATCAACTTTATGTAAAAAATAATTTTAGAAAAACCAAAAGCTATGGGTAATTTTTTTAACAAGATAAAACGAGGTTCTAAAAGAGCATTTGCAAAATCACTTGATTATGTTGAGATAGTAGGAAATAAACTTCCACACCCTGCAACAATTTTTGCATTACTTGCAATATTTGTTGTTTTGCTTTCGTGGTTTGCGCATCTTATTGGAGTTACTGCAACCCATCCCGGTGACGGTGAAATAATAAGGGTAAATAATCTTATTAGCAGTGATGGCATTAGGTGGATGTATACAAATATTTTGGACAACTTTCTAGCCTTTCCTCCACTTGGATATGTATTAGTTGTAATGGTTGGGATCGGACTTGCAGAAGGTTCAGGCTTATTTAATGTTATGATTAAAGCCCTGGTTTTAAAATCTCCTCCCAAGCTTATAACTGCATCAATAGTTTTGGCCGGTATTATTAGCGGCCTTGCTGTTGAAGCTGGATATGTAGTTTTAATTCCTTTAGGTGCCATGCTTTTTCATGCTATTGGCCGACATCCAATGGCTGGATTGGCAGCTGCTTTTTGCGGTGTGAGCGGTGGATTTGGAGCAAACTTCTTTATTGGGTCAATTGATCCAATTCTTGCAGGAATATCAACCTCAGCAGCTCAGTTAATTGACCCGGATTTTTTTGTGAATCCTGCAGTTAACTGGTATTTTATGATAGCTTCCACTTTTGTAGTCCTATTCGTTGGTACATGGATTACCGAAAAAATCGTTGAGCCAAGACTTGGTAAGTATGAAGGTAACGCAGAAAAATTTGCTATTCAACAATTAACCAAAGAAGAATCAAGGGCACTAAGGTGGGCAGGAATTAGCATGTTACTTTTTGTCGCATTAATGGCATATACAGTTATTCCTGAAAACGGACTTTTAAGAGACCCTGAAACAGGCTCTGTATTGCGTTCTCCATTCTTTGACGGAATAATTATCGGCATACTCCTTTTCTTTTTTATTCCATCTTTGGTGTTTGGCATTATAGTAAAAACCATTCGCAACGACAAAGATATGATGAAGCACATTATTAAATCAATGAGCGGAATGGGGTCATATATTGTGCTTGTTTTTTTTGCTGCACAGTTTGTTTATTTTTTCAATCATTCAAATTTAGGGTTAATTGTAGCTATTAAAGGTGCAGCAGGGTTAAAGGAAATTGGGTTTACCGGGCCTATGCTAATTGTTTCTTTTGTTATTTTGTCAGCATTCATCAATATGTTTATGGGAAGTGCTTCCGCAAAATGGGCAATTATCGCACCGGTGTTTATTCCTATGCTCATGCTTTTAGATAATGCTTATCACCCCGGGATAACACAAGCTGCTTTCCGGATTGGAGACTCACTAACCAACTTAGTTACTCCAATGATGAGCTATTTTGCCTTAATTGTTACATTCGCTCAAAAGTATGATGAAAAGTATGGTATAGGGACAATTATTTCTACAATGTTGCCATATACAATTTTCCTGGGCATTGTATGGATAGCTCTGCTTGTATTATGGATGATGTTTGGAATTCCCCTTGGGCCAGATGGGCCAATCTTTATTAATTAAAAATTAATAATTTTGTAAAAGCTTTTTGAGTTAATATAAAAGAAGCGTTATTTTATTTTACCAACAAAATTTCATCAAAAATGAGTAAAGACAAAGACCTTATTCCTGCTGATAAAAGGGATATTATATCTATAGATGATGCTAATAGCAACAAAAGCAACAATAATATTGAAAATAAATTCACTA
>PWND01000044.1 GCA_003557965.1 Bacteroidales bacterium
GATTTTCAGGAACTCGTTGTATTTCTTCCTGTACGTAGGACTGTGCAGCACGGCATATATGTAATCCAGGATGTCGATGGGGGCAAATGTGTCTTCGGTGTCTTCTTTCTCCGGGGTGAAATTCAATTCCAGCTTTTGCGCGATTTTATCAACGATCTTCTTGTTGAGGTTGGGGGTTTTAAGTTTGGAGGTGGAGGTGTTTTGGGAGAGCCATGACAGATAATAATAATTAGCAAAACATTAATTTGATAGTCTGAAATTATTAGATTTGTAGGTTTGAAAACAGTATTCGTATAATTTTAAAAAAAATTAGGTTTTGAGCAAAAAGATACTCAACTGGGTCGCTGACCACGATAATAAAAAAGCCTTTATTTTTTTATATATCAGCATCTCATTGGTTCTCAGTATTGCCATCAGCTTGTTTTGGTTGTTGTTTGCCGTGTTAATACACCTTGCTTTTGAACTAATTAGTCAAAGTCGAAAGCAGGAAAGTTTTATGTCCATCTTAACGGAAAGCCTTTGGGAGACAAAGCTTGATTTCGCGCTGGTGATGTTTGCCTGGTGGTTAGCTGTTTATCTAGATTTTATTTTCGGCGTTGCCGGGATTGGTGTGGCAGCAAGGATGGGTGTACAAACTGCTTCAAGAACCAGTCAGGTAGGTGGAAAAATCATACAGAGTTCTGCAAAAGCTACTGCTTGGGGCAGAATCATAAGAGCCATCTTATTGTCTCTGGATGATGTGGGGAATGCGATGAAGTCTGTTTATCAGAATAAAGCGTCAAAAATGAGAAATAAACCTATACCTGAAATAAACTTTGAGCATACATCACAGAACAAACCAAATAAAAAACCAACTACTAAATCATCATGGTTTATAAAATGGCAAATCATTGATTACGTTGGGGTTGCCCTTTTTTTTATTTGTTTATTACTTATTACCCTCGCTCCTTTTCTTATTGGGGTTGAACTAAAAGAATTATACAAAATCACGATAGAGGAGTTTCATCCTCTACCGTAAAGCGATTTCTCAAAAGCTTATTTGCCAATAGCTTTTAAAACATTTGACTCTTGAATTAAGACGTCTCGCATCAATAAATTATGAGGGAGTTGTTTCATTTTTGATTCCTTAAAACCTTCCAAGATTTTCAATAAAGAAGAAGCTGCAATTAAAGAAAGATTTAATTCATATTCCAGCACACAGTCTTTGACAAAATCATCAGAGAAGTCAGGGGCAACTAATATTGATTTAATAACACTGTAGCCTTGCTTTTTGGCTATTTTATCGTATGATTTTAATTGACGAGACACAGCACTAAATTTATTATAGCCACTCTCCTTAACTGTTTTACATTCAATAATGATAACATCTTTATCTTTAATGGTCAACAAAATGTCAATTTTGTCTTTTTTGGTATTAAGTGCTTTTCGGAGTTTCTCATTGACATTGAATCCGAGTTTGGAAAAAATCGTTTTTGTAATATCTTCAAACTTTTGCCCTAAGTTAGCCTCCTTGACAATTAGGCCATTTTCTTTTAATGCTTGTAAATTGCGAAACCCAATATTTTCATAGTTCTCTAAGTACAAGTTCTCTGCGTCTTTATAGTTGTCCAAAATATTTAAAATCAGCTCACCCCTTGTCTTTATTTCTTTTTGTTCGCAAAATGTGATTAGCTCTTGTTCCGTTAAAAGCTCCAAGATGTCTCGTGGTTTAATATTAAAATCCAGCAAATAAGAGTTAGTCAAGACTTGTTCTTCCTGAAGCTCAAATGCTTTCTTTACAGTTTCATTTAAATCAGAAAAGACTTGAACCAAATCCATAAGTAGCTTCTCATATCCATCATGGGATATTCCAACCTTTTCATCCCTTTCAATTACTTCAAAATATTTAATCAAATTAGTTATCTTTTCTTCTATTGTAGTGCCTTTTAGTGCTGGAGATATCCTCAAGCCTTTATCACAAATCAGGTTTAATGTTTTTTTTCTCTCCGTCAGAGTCGTGTCCTCTCTATGCATATCCTCTTTTAAAATGGATGTAAAAGAAACACCTTCATTTATAATAAGCCTTATTTTATCTTCATAGGATAGTTTGCGGTCTATGTGATGTTTTTTGCATATTAAATTGATTTGAGGTTCCCTAAATAAGCGAAGCACTCTTTTTGTAAACTTATCAGCAACCTCTTTTCCTCGTGCTTTTCGTAAAATTCTCACCACTTCATCTGCAATAAATACTGTGTTAAACTTCTTGGAAAAGAACAACAACCCAGAAGATTTTAGCTCACTAATAACATCATCAATTTTTTGTTGTACGATAGGTACAATTAAATAATGTATTAATTTAATTTCTTCTTGCGAAAGCTCAAGTTGATTTGCCAGTGTATCAAGAATACTTTGTTCATCGGTCGTTATTTTACACTCTTGATTATTGGCTTCATCATTAGTATAAGCAGTATGAAGGCAAGCTCTGTAAATCATATAATCACGTTTACGTTTTGTATCTAATTCGGATTTTTCATCTAAAATAGATCTTTCAAAACCCTTAAGCTTATTGCCTAATACTTTAAGTTCCTTGTCATATAGTCTTGAAAACCAGTCTGGTTTCATTATGCAGTTACCATCTCGAATTAAAATATCAACGATTATATCAAACTGTTTGGTTCTGTTTTTAAACTCAGACCTTACATGCTTTGAAAACTCCTCATCAACCAAGTTAAACACCTTAGCAATATTTATATTGTCGATACTCTTTAAGTCCCTGTTTCCCTCGCTTAATAAAACATCGATTTTTTTTGCATTCTTTGGCTTTTCCGCCAATATATTGTCGATAATTTTTAAAAATGCATTCTTTTCAAATGAATTAAGCTTGTCGAGGATTTTCTCAAGTTTCATAATTGTATATTTTGAAAGTTAATATGCAGATCCTTTTATTATAGGGTTTAAAGATAATGCTTTTAATATGTGCTGAAAAGTCATTTTTAAATGTTATAGATTCGTGTTGACAAAGGGATTTATTGGGCGAGTCCAGTTAATTTATCTACACAAACTTACCAAAAAATCCGGAAAAAACCTCTATTGCCCGATACAGAATGATTCACTTTCAGAAGATTCTATTGCAGTTGAGTACCAAGTTTATTCTTTTGCTTTTAATGCATTGAATATA
>PWND01000272.1 GCA_003557965.1 Bacteroidales bacterium
ATGCCAAAAAAACCTTCGGAGGCGTTATATGTTTCAAGGTAATTCATTTGATCTGATGGTATTAGTTTGCGAAACTGTTCTTTATATGGCACAAAGCTAACACCCCCATGGAAAAAAATCTCCAGGTTAGGCCAAACCTCAAGGATATTTGACCTCCCTGTTATTTCAAGTATCTTTTTTAACAACATGAGGTTCCAAGATGGCACACCACTAATATTAGTAACATCTTCTGTAATTGTAGAGTTTGCAATTATATCCAACTTAACTTCCCAGTTATCCATTAAAGCTATTGAAAGATCAGGCGTTCGGAGCAGCTCTGCCCAAAATGGGAAGTTTTGAACTAATATTGCTGATAAGTCTCCAAAATATGATTTCGTATTAAACTCACTAATCCTGTTACTCCCTCCCAACACAAGACCTTTGCCATTAAACATTTCTGTTTCCGGATTATTATGGCAATATATCGCAAGCATATCTTTGCCACCTTTAAAATGACAATCCTCCAGGGCTTCACTGCTAACCGGGATAAATTTACTTTTATCGCTCGTTGTTCCTGATGATTTAGCAAACCATCGAATATCAGTTGGCCAGGTTAAGTTCTTTTCACCCTTTCTTAAGCGTTCAATATAAGCTTTAAACCCATCGTAATCAGTAACAGGAACCCTGTTTTGAAAATCTTCTATGCTGTTAATTGATTGATAATCATACTTCTTTCCCCACTCTGTGTTTTTTGCTTTTTTGATGAGCTTTTTAAATAACTCATGCTGAACCTCATGAGGCTTTTCCTTAAGCCTTTCAATCTGTGAAACACGCTGCTTTAGAAACCAAGATAAAAGCTTATTTAAAAATGGCATGCCTTGATTTTTTTGTACTTATTTTTTTTAACTAGTTATTCGACAATTTTTTATAGGAAAACAAAAATAAGAAATTATAAAGTCAATTTGAATTTAATTTTCAATATTGACATTTTTGTAATATTTTTACAAAAACCTGTATTATGATAGTTTTTCCTCATGCAAAAATAAACCTGGGTTTAAATGTTACAGAAAAGCGAAGTGATGGATTTCATAACATTGAAAGCATTTTATACCCTGTAAACCTTAAAGATGCTTTAGAAATAATCCCGGCAAAAGACAAAAAAACGGATTTCTTTCAGTTTGGTGAAAAAATACCAAAAAGTGACAAGCCTAATTTGTGCATTCAGGCTTATAGTGTTTTAGAAGATAAATATAAACTTCCTCCGGTAAAAATTTATTTATACAAAAAAATTCCTGCAGGTGCCGGGTTAGGAGGAGGAAGCAGCAATGCTGCCTTTACTTTAAAAGCACTGAACAAAATGTTTGAATTAGGCATTGATTCAGAGTTAACCGATTATGCTGCAAAACTCGGCAGTGATTGCGCATTTTTCGTATATGAAAAGCCTAAGCTTGCTAAAGGCCGTGGAGAAGTTCTTTCTGATATTAATGTGAGTGTACAATCAAGTCATATCGTTCTGATAAAACCCCCTATACATATAAATACAGCAGAAGCATACTCTTTGGTTGAGCCTGCCGTACCTGAAAAATCAATTGAAAAAATTATAAATCAGGATATTTCAACATGGAAAGATGAGCTCAAAAATGATTTTGAAGGCCCGGTTTTCAATAAATATCCATACATAAAAAAAATTAAAGAAACATTATACAATAATGGTGCTTTTTATTCTTCATTAAGCGGTAGTGGATCATCAGTTTATGGTTTATTCAAAAACAAGGTTAGCGTAAGCTGGATGAAATTATTTAAAGATTGTTTTGTGTTTGAAAGCGAAATAAACAGTTTTTAGATTTCAATTTTTCAAGCCTTTCCCGGCTTCAACAAAACGCTTTACCAACCCGTGAACCGTACAGGCATATATGTTATGGCAACAATTTGCAGCTGCATTTTTTTAAAACTACGTTTAACTATTTTTAACCACATAAAGCGCTATGGTTTAAGAGTAGTTAAAAAATGATTTTATATTTTTACACAGTAAAAAAAAGTGCAAATCAACTTATTAATTAAATAATAATAAAGTTCACCAAAAATCAAAAATTATGAAAAACACAAGAAAAGCATTTATGGCTGTTTTGCTGTCAGTATTATTTATAATCTCAAGCAAATCAAGCTTTGCAGGGGAAGGTTTTACACCTGAAAACCTGTTTGAGTTAAACACTGTAATTGAAGTTGCTCCATCACCAGATAATAATTACATCGCATACACTTTGCTTGTCCCACGGCCATTTACACATAGTGCCGGGGGTGATTACAGGGAGTTGTATCTTTATGATGTAAAAAAAGATGAAATTATTCCTTTTATTACAGGGAGTAAAACTGTTTTCAATATTGGCTGGGCACCTGATGGAAAAACCATTACATTCCGGGCTAATTTTTCTGATTTACCGGGAGTTCAGGTATATGGAATCAGCATAAGTGGCGGCATGTACTTTCCAATTACAGAGCATACTTCAAGTGTTTTGGGGTATGAATATATTGATAATAACACTCTTGCAATTGTTTCACTGGAGTCAGAAGATCCTTTAAGATCAGAGCTCAGAAGCAGGGGTTGGGATATTGAGGTTTATGAAGAAGAATATCGTCACAGGCTGCTATACCGTTATGACATAAACACTCATGAAACAAAGCAACTAACAGAAGGTGTAACAGTATTTGACTTTACTTTAAGCCCTGACAAAAAGTGGGCTGCTGCAGCTATTGCACCACGAAATCTTGTTGATGACAGCTATATGTTTAAAGATATATATTTAGTTAACATGGAAACAGGAGAAACAAAGCTTCTCATTGAAATTCCGGGCAAACTTGCCAATATGGCATGGAGCCCTGATTGCAGCAAGCTTGCATTTCGTGCAGCAAGCAAGCTGGAAGACAGCGTTGACGGAAGTTTATTTGTTGTGGATATACCCAACGAAAAAACATTTGATGAGTTGCGCAATTATGTTGATGGCATGGAGCTCTCTGTTATTGATTTTGCATGGAAAGACAACCGCACATTGCTATATGCTGCAGAAGAGGGAGTTGACATTGTTTTGAGCGAACAAAGGATTGACCGCCAAAACAGGGAGGTAGTACTTGAGCCTGAAAAAGTAGTATTCAGGAGGTTCGCATTTAATAACGGCAAAGCTTTTTTTGCAGGCAATACCAGCCAGCACCCGGGAGAGGTATTCAGCTATAATTTGAGGCGTAAATCTCTTGAAAGATTAACTAATCATAATGAATGGTTAGATGACATAAAGTTAGGAAAGCAAAAAAAGCATGTGTATTATGCTCGTGATGGCAAAGACATTCAGGGAGTTTTGGTTTATCCCCTGAACTATGAGGAAGGGCAATCATACCCAATGATAGTTTACATACATGGCGGGCCTGAAGCAGCAGTACAAAATGGCTGGGTAACGGCATATTCTATTTGGGGGCAAGTTGCTGCAGCAAGAGATTATTTCGTTTTTATGCCAAACTACAGAGCCAGTTCAGGGCGTGGTGTTGATTTTACAATGGCAGGCTATGGCGACCTTGTAGGGGTAGAATTTGATGATGTTTTGGATGGAATTGACGACCTGATAGAGAGAGGCTATGTTGACCCTGACAGAGTTGGGATGGGCGGCGGATCTTATGGAGGATACTTCTCTGCCTGGGCGGCCACAAAACACACTGAAAGATTTGCAGCATCTGTTTGCTTTGTTGGAATATCAAACCAAATATCAAAACGCAACACTACTGATATTCCATGGGAAGACTATTATGTGCACTGGGGCTACTGGACTCATGAAGATTATAAAGATGTATATTCAAGAAGCCCTATTAAGTACGCACATCAGAGCAAAACTCCCACGCTAGTTTTACATGGCACTGACGACCCGCGTGTTCATCCCGGGCAAGGGCTGGAGCTTTACAGGTCTCTAAAACTTCACGGACAAGCTCCGGTAAGGCTTATTTGGTATAATGGCGAAGGACACGGAAACAGGCGAAATGTTCACAGGTTGGATTACCTAATCAGAACAATGGAGTGGTTTGATTATTACCTAAGGCTTGATAAACCTAAAGATAAAATGCCTGACAAATACCCGGACTTTGGTTACTGGTAATAAATTTTAAATATAAAACTGTATTATTAGCCACGTTTTTAATGACAATATAGCAGCGGCAAAATAGTTATGCTACATATATCGCACCCTGATTTTTATTACTTTATCATCATAAAAATCAAATATAAAGTCATTTAAACGTGGCTTTGACAAGCCTGTATGATAATAGTTTGAAAAGCCAAAGCCCTCACGAGGTATGCCTAAAATATTATACCTCATTTTTCCATCTTCATTTTCGTCATCTAATAGAGCAATGCCATACCTGCCGGGCGGTATATCATCAAAAACAACCGATATTCTTCCACCCGACAAACGGCCTTTTGATACTATTCTGTAAAAATCAGGGTCTTCTTTTCTGAATGATTTTTCACAAGTAAAAAATGCCAAATTGATCACGCCTTTATTATTTCTGATTCCAGTAATATCAACTGACAGTTTTTGTGCAAACAGGCTTACGCAAAGCGGCATTATTGCAAAGAATAAAAAAAACCTTTTCATTACAAAACTATTATCATCGTTCCAGAAAAAACATAAAAAGCTGATGTTAAAGCTTCGCCTTTGATGTTATATTCAATTAATAAATTAATACTGTTCGAGGGCAGTAGTTGTAAAATCGCTCTCTGTTAAAGATGAGCCAAGTTGAAAATTATCAACAGAATATACAGATTTTCGCCCATTATTTAAGTTAACCATCTCCATTTTATACGCAAAATGGCTTCCGTTGGTTTGCTTTCTGTAATCAGATATGGCCATAACCTTAAATTTTTCATTATAATGATCATAATATTCAACTTTTTGAGTAAGGTAATTCTTTTTTGCTATATAGGCAACTTGCTTTGCAAACCCATTCTCTTCGGCAATTTCCCTGGTTTTGCTACTTGACTCAACGACCCAGCAATCAACACCATTAATTGTTTCATCCCCTAAAAGCTTATATGTAAAGTCATCAATATTTGGAGTACTCATATCGGCATTACTGAATTCTGATCCCATAAAGCTTCTACCCTTTTCGTTGCTTACTATTCTACGCGTTCTTCGTAAAGAAGGCATATAAAGCCACATGTCATCTCCCTTATCATCATAGTCATATATCAACATTCCGGTACCTCTAACATCAGGAGGGGAAATAAACCTGATCAGAGTTTTGTACACATTATCAAACCTGGCGGAAGCAACTGCCAATTGCCGCTCTCTAACATTACCACGATTATCATATATGTATAAAGTTGCCGTCATTTCCAGTGCATTGATATCAATAGCTCCTGATGCGTTTTCTGCTATTTCACGGGGGTTTTGAGAATATAATAAATTTATCGGCAAGCTCAATGCCAAAGCCAGAATTAAAAATTTTGTTTTCATTGGAATAATATTTTAAGGATTAATAATTTTTTGAGTTTTTTCAGTTAACAGAAATTTTGGTTTTATCACTACACAAATTGCAGGTATTAATACCAGGGCGCCAAGCAGGCATAATAAAATTGAAAAAATTATTAAAAATGCGAATGTTTTTAATATTACCAATCCTGACAGAAACAATACTGCAAAACCGGTTATTACAGAAAAAGCATTAATAGCAATTCCCCTTCCGGTGGTAGTAAGTGTTGTTGTAATGGCCTCATTGTAATTGGCCCCTTTAGCTAGCTCCTGTTTCGCTCTCCAGAAAAAGTGTATAGTGTAATCAACCCCAATACCTATAGCTACAGTAGTTAGTAATGAAGTAGCGATATCGAGTTCAAGCCCAGCCCATCCCATCAGGCCGAAATTGCATACTATAGTTATCAAAAGAGGAAGAGCCCCAAACAAACCAGCTTTATATGAGCGAAAAATAATAAATAGCAAAATTGTTATTGCTATTAACGCAAACAATAGAGAATAAACCTGGCCTTTTACTATTGATTCGGATATTTCTTTTTCAAGCAATGGCTGTCCAACCTGAACAGATGCATAAGCTGATTCTTTTATCATTTGATTAATTGTTTCTGTAATGTAATTAAACTCTTCCAGGTTATCAGCTTTAAACTGTACATTAAGAACTGCTTTTGTAAATTCAAAATTGACGAATTTTTCAAAATCTTCGGGGTCACCACTCATATTGTATAACTCAATATACTGTGCAATTGCCGGCCTGTTGTATGGAATAGTGTCATAAAGTTCTTCTCCGGGGTCATTAAGTGCTTTACTTATTATGCGGAGCATTCCCGCTATTGAGTTAGTGTTTCCAACCCCTTTCAAGGATTTAATATTTTGCTCAAAACTGTCAATTTCTTTCATAACTACAGGATCCAAAATATCACCTTCAAAAAGAATTGTTGTATTTTTTGTACCACCAAAGTTTTGATTTGCAATTTCTGTAGATACTCTCATTGGGTGGGCTGAGGGCAGCATTTTCTCAAGATTTATGCTAACATTGAGGTTTGTCATTCCTATTCCACCGATAATAAAAAATACAAGGAAAGAAAAAATAATTGTTTTTGGCTTCCCGGTTGTAATAACAGCAATCCTCTCAAGCATTTTATCTACTATGTTTCCATTACCTCCATTAGGGTTCAAGGCTTGTTTCCCTTTTTTCATATATGACATTACAGAAGGTATAAACAACAGGCTTAGTATAAGAGCATAAGCTATACCAACTGATGCAACAATTCCCATGTGTCTTGCCGGCATAAGAACATGAGCGTACAATCCCATTACGCCAATAATAGTAGTAAGAGCTGTAAGAATAACCGGCTTTTTTAAAAGAGAAACCGTTTCTGTTGCAAGTTTTTTCATACTCCAGTCAGGGAATTTTGCATTAGGCTCCTGGTATCTTGCAACAATATGTATCCCATAATTATTAGCAATAGAAATTAACATTATCGGCACTAAAACAGCAATAAGGCTAAGTTCGTAGCCAAGTACGGGCATTAACCCCATAGAAACGATTATTGACATTGTAACTACAGAAAAGGGGAGAAAAACACTTCTAAACTGCCTGAAAGAGAAGTATAGAAAAACAATCATAACTATTAACCCAAGCGGCATCAAGAGCGCAAGGTCACGTGTACCGCGCTTTTGTATTTCATCCCTTAGATAGGGCAATCCATTCATGTAAACTTTTTCATCTCCGGGAATATCATCCAATACATTATTAATTATCGCAAATACTTCTGAATCAGTAAGGCTTTCAACCGGATTAACTATCATTATGGTATGCCGAAAATCTTCTGAAATTAAAAGCTTATACGCTAATTCATTTGACATGATATTTTTGCGAAGTTCCTCTGTTTCATCTGCTGTTGATGGTATTCTTTTTATAGCCGGATCAACCACCATCATCCCAAATTCGCCACGAATATCTTTTGTTTCAAAAACGGAAATTACTTCATCAAACTCCCTTAGCCGGCTAAGTTTGCGGTTGATTTCATATATCCGCTGAAGTGTTTTTTTGTTTAAAACATCATCTGATTCAAAAAAAATAATAACAGGGTCAAACTTTCCAAAAACCTTTTCAACCCTGTCAAGTTCAATTTTTGCATCAATATCATCAGGAAGATAATCCATAAGGTCAGGATTAATTCTTGCATACCTTAATGGCAGCAACATTAGCAGTGATATAGTGATTGGAACAATTATCAACCACAACCTATGTTTTATTAAAAATCTTTTTCCAAGCATTTATTAAATTTTAAAATTCTGATTTAAAGCCAATAAAAACACCATTAAATATTTTCGCGGCATAATTGTATATGGAATCATCGGGACCAAACATAAAGTGTGCACCCAGCGAAGCGGAAAGTTGGTCAGTAAGTCTCCATAAAACAGCAGGCCGTACCAGGTATTCTTCTGAAGTAATATTATAATACGCTGTTAATTCTGCATTAACAGTTTCATAAGCAAATTGCCTGTTAAGGCTTATCATGATAGCATGATTAGTTTTTTCCTGTTGGGAAAAAATTCTCCTGTTAAATAATTCCGACTGGTAATTAATCAATTTTTTTCCATATTCCATCTGGGCTGCCTGATCGTCACTTTCAGGAGCAACAGGTTCCACGATAGTTTTATAATCAATAGTATATTTACCCACATATTGCATTATTGCAATAATGTTAAAAATGCTTTTTTCTACTCCTGCAACATAGTAAAGATCAGGGTTTGGGATATGCATGTTTTTATGATAATCACTGGTATTATTGTATGCAATTTCTGCCCTGAATACAGAGTTTTGCAATGGCAGTTCAAAATCTGCTCCTATAGTATGTTTTTTGTAAAAATCAGGTAAGTAGTCAATTCTAACTACAGGAAAAAATTGGATATTTTCTACTCTAAATCCATAAAAAGGGTCATAACCATGGAAGTATGAAAAAGAAAATCCTGCTACAGGATAATTAAAGTTCAACCTGGCTCCAAAGCTTCCATTTTTGAATTCTGTATCCGGCATTGATGGTTGGTTAAACCGGGCTTCAGATCCCATTTGAAATAAGTCATACCTGTAATTTGACTGACGAAAAACAGGAATAAAAACAAGGTCAATTTCTGAGTTATCAGTTATCGAAACCCTTGATCTAAGCAAAAAGCTAGACATTCGCTGGTCGTCAAAATCAGGAGTCAGTAAAAAATAATCATAAGGGGTAATATTATCCGTAGGATTATATCCGTCCGTTCTGCCCCAGGCAACAACCTGGTTGCCGACAAAAAACGAAAAGTTTGGCGATCTGTAAGCTGCATAGGCTTCTTTTAAATCAACAACTGTTTTTCTTTTATTAAAAAACATTCCTTCGCGCACTCTTAAGTCAGCATAAAAAAATGTACTTCCTCTTGAAAGCCTGGTTTGTAAAGAAATTTCGCCAAAAACAGAGCTGTAATCATAATCTTCTGCACCCCCATAAGCTATTCCCCTCCCATATCCGCCGATACTAATATCTGCTGTTTCATCAGTTTTTTCTGAATCTGCTGTAGCAGTTTCAAACAGTCCTTGTGAAAAAACATTAAAACTTAAAATCACAAAAACAAAGCATAATAGACGTAGGTTCATCTTGTTAAATAATAAATATTAATAATTATTTGTTTTGCTTGCAGCTTCAATACCAGGAAGGTTAGTGAAGTTAACCTGAGACAAGCTTATACAAAAATAAGTCACGACTATGCAAAAAGTAGTTCTACTTTTAAAGTTCGGACTTGTATTTGTGGTTCAACTTTGTTAGGAAAGAAGTTTAGACTTATAGTCTGAAGGCGTAACACCTGTCACCTTCTTAAATACAGTGTAAAACGAAGATTTGCTGCTAAACCCGCATTCATAGCCTATTGCCTCTATTGAATATAGGTTCTTTTTGTCAGAAAGCTGTTTTTTTACTTCCTCAACCCTGTATTCATTAACAAATTGGAAAAAATTTTTCCCGATTTCAACATTTAAAACTTCTGTAATTTGGTATTTGGGTATATTAATTTCTTTAGAAAGTTCGGTAAGGTCAAAATCAGGGTTAAGATATGGTTTTTCTTTGTTAAAGTAGTCCAATATCAATTTTTTTATTATGCTTTTCTTTGATTCGGTTAAAGAGGACTTTTTATATTTTTCTTTAGAATGCTTGTTGTTAGTTGGTTCAACATAAACACTTTTTTGAATAAGGCCGTAAATACTAAAAACATATACAAAAAACAGCATCATTGAGTAAACAAACACAGGTGTTACCGGGAGAACAATTCTAAAATATATTGCTCCAATACCAATCAAAACTGCTATTCCGCAAAACACATTATATATAACTACCACAAATAAAAGCCAGTTCATTTTTCGGCCAACTTCAAGTGTAGAATACTCATTTTGCAGCTTTTTTCTGTGATTAACAACATAAACAGAACTAAGCGAGTTATAAGCCAGCCATGATATTAGTGAAGCTATTCCAAGTAAAAACCTGAACCATAGTGAAGAGTCATGGTCAAAAAATGATTTTAATGTGTATGGTTCTTGTAAAATATATGCGGTAATTTTGAACAACACAAAAGGCAAAAGATGCAAAAGCTGAATGTATTTCAGTTTAAAATCCTTTGATGTAAGAGACTTTACATAAAGAAAAAACGCCGGATTGAATAATAAAAACGAACTTGAGAGCAATGGTGCTCCAAAAATATTTATGTCAATAGCAGCACTAAAAAACTCAATAGCAAAAAGACATAGCCAGGCAGTTAATATCTGGTCAGAAACTGTTCTTTTGCTTTTTGTAAGCATTAAAACAGCAGCAAAGAGCCCATGTGATACGCCAAGCCATGCAATGGTTTCCATTAAAGCATTGTTTTAAAATGTAATTATTCTAACCTAAGAACGGGGTATGCCTTGCCTTCTTCTAGCAAATATTCAAATCCTTCGCGCTGAGCCAAACCTAACATTGACTGTGGCTCAAATATTAAAACTAAAAAATTAGCATGTAATTGTGCTATTGGAACAATAATATAGTCTTCTGATTGAACTTTAACTTTTCTCTTCTCAACTTGCGGATAAATGTTATCAAAATTTTCAATCTCCGTTTCCTCTATGGAATTAATAAAGTATTTATATGCATCATTTTTACTTAAGTCAAATGCTTCTTCATAAAACACATTGTGTTTTTGAAGAATCTTCAGCAGCAAAGAGTCATTTGCCGGCACAAGGTATGCCTTAGGCATTTTTACTTCAGCAATTGGCTTTACAAGAGGGTGAAAGTTTTTAACTACAACAGTTGTGTCCTCTCCTGTACGGGAAGAAGTTAGGGGCAATTTTAAAGGTGAACTGTTTTTAAAATGGTCCATTCTAATTGTTACTTTATTCCCCTTTTGTGAATTAATTAGCTTTTCGCGTGATTCATTAACTAACTCAACAACATCATAATGATTTTGCGTCAAAAAATTCAACAAAGCCACAATTGCCTCATACTGGCCTATAGTACGCCTTTCAAGGCCTTCAACAAATCCATCTTTACCATTTATGCCTTCATAAATAAAAGACATAGTATTCCTGATTGCAAAGCTCTGTCTCCCATCATTAATATCAACCGTTGAATACCTGGTTCTGCCTTCAGTAGGAACAGGCCCAACAAGATAATTGTGAAAACTAAAACCTTTAGCCGCCAAATGGTTTTCAATTTCTGGAAGTACATTATTCAAGGCAAAACTCCTGATTTGCTCTTCAACATTAATGTTAGTAGGTACTCCTACCTGAACATCAAAGTTTTTGAACCCTCCAAACTCTTCCCAGGATTCTCTGTATGGAAAATATTCATGAATATCAACAGTAACATGAGGCAGTGTGTTTTGGAAAAGTCTTTGTATAGCCAATGACTCGGGTGCATCTAATACAACATGATCACGATTAAGATCAAGATCCATAGCATTTCGTCTTTGATTTATATCAGCACCATCAGGATTTACCTGCGGAACTATCCATATATCAGCAACATCAAGCCATTCTTGATATTTATTAATATCTCTAATTATTAGCAAAAGTGACTCTTTACTGCTTTGTTCGTTACCATGTTGCTGTCCAAAAAGTAAAATTCTTAATTTATTGTTTTCAGCTCCCGGTTTAGAGGCTTTAACAGCAATTATATCTTTACCTTCTACGCTATTGCCAATTATTTGGTAAGATAAAAAGTCGTAGTAATTTGCCACTTTTTTGGTAAACTCCAGCACTTCTTCCGAACTGGCCGGCTCTTTGAATTCCCTGAGAGCTGCCGGCGACTCAAAATTTTGAGCAGATGTTACTGATGTGCTAAGAAAGAATAATAATGATAAAACAAGACTTGAGCTAAAACAGATGGTTTTCATAAAATTTAGTTTTTATTGATTTTACAAAAATAATAAAGAACACATATGCCCCCAATTCAAAATGTACATTTGTGTCCATTTTATGGCGGATTTGTATTTGTTATTTGTAAAATTATGTCTGGTTGTAGCCAAAGGTATATAAAATTATGATCTAAACCGCATTTACAGGCTATTTTAAGCACAAAACTACTAATTGCCCGGGCTGATGCCAGGCTAAACCTCAAAACAACCCACAAACCTCTATTTACAAACCTTTGAAGCTGATTGCACTCTATTACCAACTACAGTATTTGTCTTCCATTATGGTGCGATTAAAAGAAACAATACAGAAAAGACAATACGTTGCCCAGATTGCATTTCAATTCCATTATGGTGCGATTAAAAGTGTTTATAACTTGCAACTTCTTGTGTTAAATCCTGCATTTCAATTCCATTATGGTGCGATTAAAAGGGGTTTCCAGTGTTGAAGCCAAAACCATAATCATC
>PWND01000158.1 GCA_003557965.1 Bacteroidales bacterium
GACAATCTGTTTTAAAAAACATTTGTCAACTGTTAACTGTCAATTGTTAACTGATATTCAATTTTGCCCAAAAAAGTTACACGAATAAGGAGCATAAATGTTAAATTTAAAATCAATTAATCATGAAAAAAATAATTAAAAATTTAGCAGTAATTGCTATAGCATTATTTGGATTTGCTGTAATTGGTGTGAATGTGGTTTCAGTAAGTTATGGTAATCCTTATGAGACTATAATGGAGGACCCTGGTGAAGGTGGAGGTGGAGTTGCTGGAATATGTTATACCAATTATATGGGTGGAGTAGCAGCTGTAACGCCTTGCATAAACTATAATCCAAACTATTTGCCTCCGTATCAATGCGGTACACCAATACCATTTACATGGCCCAGTGGACAGGGGCGTAATTGTTATTGGTAGGTTGTAAAAGGATGTACTTAATTTATTATTAAATTCTTTGAGTTTATAATAAAACTGTTGTACTTTCAGCTGAACATAGGAGAGCATGCTTACACAACAAAACAGGATTGGTGTGAAATCCCTCTGAAAATGCTCTTACCTGAGGTACCTGCCTCAATACAAGGGCGTGAAACTTTGCGATGAAATAATCGGAACAACCTGTAAGAGAAGTAATGCCTCATAAGATCCTTCCAATATTGGTTGAAGGGTTAAAGTAGACAGGAAACAGATTATGCCTTACGGTTAATAATACCTTGCAGTTATCCTTAACCGTAAGGCATAGTGTAAACGTATAGGTTTGGGACGTTGTAAGAAATGAATGCCGTCATGTTATGGCGCGTATAAGAGTTTTAAAATTTGTTCTACTGTAAAAGCAAGCTAACATCTTATGCAAATGTTTCATTGCAAAAATTCTTATGGAATGATAATTATATAATAGAATTGCTATTTTATTTGCTTAATGTTAAGTGAGGGCTCGTACGTTTATATCTGGTAGCTTATAAGTATGTATGCAAATATTGTTTAATTGAATTCAATCAAAAAAGGCTTTATCCAAAAACTTATACAAATTATTCATAAATCAATCAAACTAATTTAAAGATTTTCAATATTTTTAAAAACTTTAAAAAACATTAATTATGAGAAATTTATTTATTATCATTTTGTTTTTGATTATCCTGTTTTTAAATGGCTGTAACAGGCTTACGAAAAAGGATTATGCTGAATTCCAATCTGTCAAAACTATACATTTAAATGAACACAGTATTCCAAGTATACTTGGAATGCCTGCAGATATGGTTGTCCAAAATGATTTAGTAATTGTGCTGGACCAACAGGCAGACAGGTTTTTTTATATTTTTTCAAAAGAGAGGTTTAATTTTTTGGGAAATGCAGTCAGGCGGGGAAGAGGGCCCAAAGAGGAGATTTTTATTGCACCGTATTTTAGAAATTATGAGAATGATAAGATTTTGTACCAAAGCAATGATGCTGTAAAAATTGCAAATATTGAATTATCGAGTGATGGTTTGGATATAGTTGTTGTTGATCAATATGATTTACCGGAACTTTCGCTTATGGATACGGATTTTTTTAAAATTAACGATTATCTGTTTTCCTCAATGAGCACTAGTCCACGTCCTGCTTCCAAGGATTACTTTGTTATTTGCACTCAAACTGGTGAGACGTTTGAGTGGGGAGAATTGATTCCCTTGACGGAAAAGAATGTTAATTCAAACTTACTTCCTATGGTCAAACAAAAGCTTACAACTGTTAATTTAGAGGACAAGCTAATAGCATCGGTATTTCACATGCTGCCAATTCTCAGAATATATTGTTTTGAAACTGAAAAATTGCTTACCGAGCTGCAAATGACTGATGCTTCAGAAAATGAAAAAATCCTGCTGAAAGATCCTAATCTAAAACGGGGTGATGAGTTAATTAACTATTATTATCGCATAAAATCAACAAGTGATTTCATTTATGCACTTTATGCCGGTATTTCAGTTTCTGAATATTACAAGGAAGGAGAAATGCCCCAATATACTGATTTCTCAGACGAAATTCATATCTGGAAATGGGATGGCACTCCTGTGATGAAACTTGAATTAGACAGACCCGTATTTTCTTTTGATGTCACTCATGACAATAAAAGAATTGTCGCCTCATCTGTTGACGATGTTGATAAACTCTTTGAAGCAGAAATTCCCTGGGATTAGTTTTTATAATCCATGTTACATCTAACAAAGCGGAAAATATTGGTAATGAAGAGTTTTATTTTTTAAGTTTCGATTTGTGTATTACAGATTTTTGCTTTACAAAAGAATGCGTTTTTAAATTTAAAGCATTATATGGGTCCGGTTTAAAAACTACTTTATCCCAAATTGAGCGATTTTCGCTTAAGCAATGGGCTTAGTTACAGTAGTAGTAATAAATTATTTAACCAAATTTTGAACTGATGAAATCAAAAATATTAAATTCACAAATAAAAATCAACCTTTCATTTATCCTTTTTCTAATTTCTCTGGTTATAGCAATATTTCTCAGTTTTAAGCTGAGAGTTGTGCAACAAAGTGTTCCGGATATGATTGAGAGAGAAAAACAAGCAATTGAAAGGAAAAAACAAATACTTAATTACCGCTTATTTTTGATTAATGAAACTCTTAAGGCTAACTATAAATTATCAGGAACAAAGATACCAGCAGGTAACTATGAACATTTTTATGAAGCTTTCCTGGAAAATTCAATTATTCCCGTTTTATATCTAAAAAAATATGCCTGCTCTGATTGTTATTTGATGACCATTATAGCAATTTTGGAACGGATGAGTCAATGGGAAGCATTTTCCGTCATATCACATTCGTCAAATAGTTACTTTGTGGATGAAATGAAAGATGCTGGCATTTTACCGGCTTACAGCAGGGTAATATGGACGGATAAAGAACTACCACATGGCGGAGGTTTACACAGCATTGCCGACCTCCTAATACTCAATCCCGACATGACAATACGCTTTTTCCTGCCACTGGATTTTCTGAATGATAGCTATTTTTATGAGGAATATATGTTATTTTTAGAAAACGAGTTAATGCAGGAATTGACTAATTGAACGAAGAAATGAACTTTGTAGTGATTTATTCAGGTCACAAAGTTGCACACAGTTGATACAAGAAGTTTCACAAAGTGTTA
>PWND01000082.1 GCA_003557965.1 Bacteroidales bacterium
AAAAAAAGAAGGAACAATAACGTTTTTCGGGCACTTGCTTACACATAAGTAACATGCAATACAGTTGCTTGTAAAATGTTCCAGGCTTAAAGAGCCCGGTGGAGTAACAGGGTGCTTGGTCCCAGAAGGTATGTGTCCGGGTTCTCCTGTACCTAAACCTTTTGCCTTAAATCTGTTCAATACAGGTAAGCTAATTAATCCCGCTCCTAATGTTAATAAAAATGTTCGCTTCCCAGGATCAGCCTCCGTGGGTTTGTGTGATTTTTTCTCTACTAATTCTGTTTTAATGCTTTTTGTTGAAAGTTTATAATAAAAGCCATTATTAACACAAGCTGAAAAGCAGTTAAAGCAACTAACACACCGCCCGTGATCTATATATTTGTTTTTGCTGTCAATACATTCTGCCTTACAAACTTTTTCGCATCTGCCACACAAATTACAATCATCAACTTTTATTGATATTTTATATAATGGTTTTTCAGCTAAAATACTAAGAAGAGCTCCTGCCGGACATAAAGTATTGCAAAACAACCTTCCTCTCCAAACTGATAAAGTACCAATAACCAGTAAAATAGTTGTTGAGATAAGCACAACACTTGACAGTATAGCCTTAGTTTCCATTGGAGCAACTTTATATATTTCGAATTTTTCGAGTGAAAACGCAATAAAGTTGTTAAAGTAAATATATGCAGGTTGAATAAAGGCAGTAGTAATTTTCCCGAAATTTGAGAAAGGGTCAAGAATATTTATCAAAAACAATGAACCCGATATCCAGAATACCAAGGTTAAAGCCAGCACAGAATACTTTAGTATTCTTTTTCTATCAGGAGAAAACTTGAACTTTCTGAGCTTTTTAGGCCTGGATTTCATTGAAAAATATGAAAAAACGTCCTGCAGGATACCCATTGGACAAACGGTTGAGCAGTAAACTCTTCCAAATAAAAGAGTTATAATTGACACCAGGAGTAAAACAACAATAGCAGATAATACAGCAGCAGATGCAATTTGTATTATTACCGGGAAAATTTGCAGATTAACAAAAAAGTCACCTGCTGTTGATAAATAAAGCCTGTTTACACCAATAAACAAAGAAATAATTGAAATAATTACAATTACCGAAGTTAACCTTCTTAAAGGCTTTAGATATTTTAGTTTAAACATATTAAAAACACCTTATTTATAAATATAAACGCTTAATATTTAGTTTGTTAAGCTGGGTGGTACCAATGCCAAGTTCTTCTCCTATCCTTATATGGCCAACATCTTCGGGTTGCTCTCCAAATAACAATGTGCTTGCCGCATCAATGGCAACAATATCCTGAGATATTAAAAGGCTTTTCATTAAAGATAAATCAGCTGTGGAAACTCCCCTTGGCCCATTCCTGGTCATTACAAGGTAAGCGTCAACAATATTTAGTGTTGGTTTGCAAAACAGGCAAAAGTCGGCTATACACTGGTGCAGGTCATTTCTGTGCCACCAGCGCCTGTCCCAAACAGCTCCCATAAGATTTTTCATTGCAATAGTCAGCCTTGTTGATGCATGATGTTTTAAAACAGGGACATTAATAAAAACATCAGAATCCAGGATCAGCTCATGAACTTTTGCTGATTTTAAACTGACGGCATCCGGAATATTTACATCTTTAAAATATCTTTCCATATTGCCGGGAACCATTTGGCCGCCGGCTTCATTCACAGCATTTTCTATACCGCTGTTTGTATAGCATCTTTGCCACTGGTCACATGTATGGTCAAAAACAAAAACCCTTCGGGCTCCAACATCCAGGCATTCTTTAACAATTGCACCAACCAACTCAGGGTTTGTATTAGCAGCCCTTTCAGGAGAAACATCCCAGCCAATATTGGGTTTTACTACTACTGTTTGTCCTCTTTTTACAAACTTACCCATACCTCCCATTTCTTTAATCGCACTTTTAAACATTTCCACCGGTTCGCCACCTCTGGCAGCAACTAAATCATAATTTCTTAATGAAGTACGGTTTGCAAAAAGTGACGACACACGGCCAATTGTTGCCGAATATATTGACGCCGCAGCAGTATAAATAAATCCTTTTTTTATAAAATCTCTTCTTTTCATCTTTGCAAATTAGTGTTATCGAATTGAATATTAGTATTATGCGTATTCATGTATTCAATTTAAGTGCTTCTACCACCTGCTAATCTACATTGTTTTATACATTCATTTTTAAATATAGTTTTCATACAGTAAGATTTTAACTTAAAAAAGTTCATTCAGCAGTAACTAATATACAAATATAAGTTATTCCAACAAAATTTCTTATTTTTGAAGTTATAATTAAAATTAATAAAACCTATTTGTAATCATTATAAACATGAGTCATATCAGCTTATTAACAATTCCAACCTATATAAAAAGTAATATCAGGATTATCCTGCTTAACATGTTTGCAGTTGCCTTTATTTACTTCGTTCCAGCTTTTTCTCATATGTTAAGTTATCCTTTATATTTAATTGAACCTATGAGAATTATGGTTATACTTGCCATGATTCATACAAACAGGAACAATGCGCTTATTTTGGCGGCCACTCTGCCCTTGGTATCATACTTCTTTTCAGCCCATCCGGTTTTTCTGAAAAGCATATTAATATCAGCAGAATTAATTATTAATGTTTTTGTTTTTTATGCATTATATAAAAGGATAAATGTTATAATTGCTATATTTAGCAGTATCTGGATAAGTAAAATAATATACTATGCTATAAAATATCTTAGCATTTTATGGATGTTTCCGGAAGACAAACTAATAAGCACACCATTACACATACAATTAATTACATCATTAGTGCTTAGTGTTTATGTATTTTTTGTCTTATTCATGAAAAGAAAAAACACATAGGCTTGTTCTCACTTCTCTGCACTGCGATTGTTAAGCCAGGGATTTATAAAAGTATTTGATTGTTTATGATAATAATAGATAACACCTTAATTTCTGATGAAATATATACAGAATGTTTTGCTTGTGACATACCCAAGTGCAAAGGAGCATGCTGTGTTGAGGGTGACTGGGGAGCTCCGCTAACATCAGACGAAATAGAAATACTAAAGGAAACATATAGCCTTTTCAAGTGCTTTATGCGTCCGGAAGGTATAAAAGCTGTAAGTGTACATGGCCTGTTTTGTAAAGATGATGAAGGAGAGTTAACAACACCTTTGATAGATAAAAATGAATGTGCTTACATGTTTTTTGACAGCAAAAAAACTGCAAAATGTGCTATAGAAACTGCTTATAATAAAGGATTAATAAAGTTTCAAAAGCCAATATCATGTCATTTGTATCCTATACGAATTACAGAATACTCAAATTATGATGCCGTTAATTATCATAACTGGCATATATGCGACTGTGCAGTAAAAAAGGGAAAAGCAAATAATAAAAAAATATATGAATTCTTAAAAGAACCTCTTATCCGTAAATATGGGGAGAGTTGGTACAACAAACTTTCCGAATATATTGAATCAACTATAACAGAGTAAGTAAAACATAATTGTGAGTTCCATCTGACAAATAAAAACAAAACATAAACAGATGAAAACATATAAAGATATTACCACAAAAGTATTTGAATTATATAAAAACGAATTCGGAAGAGAGCCGGATTCATTAAATGCTTTACCCATTTCCGGTTCAGACAGAAGATATTTCAGATTACCGGGAGGCGGCTCATCAGTTATTGCTGCTTATAATCCAATTATTGAAGAGAACGTGGCATTTATTGAATTTACGAAGCATTTTCATAAAGCAGGCTTACCGGTTCCAGAAATTATCTGCGTAGATGATGACAAATTGGCTTATTTGATAACAGACCTTGGCGACAAAACATTATTTTCAACATTACCCAACAAGTATGAGCAAGTAGAATTTTCAAAAGAAACTATTAATACCTACAAAAAAGTACTTAAAATACTACCGGAGTTCCAGGTAAAAGCCGGGAAAAGCATAAATTATGATGTGTGTTTCCCCAGGAAATATTTTGACAAACAGTCAATTATGTGGGATTTGAATTATTTTAAGTATTACTTTTTGAAGGTGGGAGGCATAGCATTTAATGAACAAAAGCTTGAAAACTGTTTTTTAGAGTTTACTAATCTTCTTTCTGAAGCTGAATCAGATTTTTTTATGTATCGTGATTTTCAATCGCGAAACATTATGCTGGTTGATAATGAACCTTGGTTTATTGATTATCAGGGCGGAAGAAAGGGAGCCCTGCAGTACGATGTTGCTTCATTATTGTATGATGCAAAGGCAAATATGCCATTTAGCCTTAGGGAAGAATTATTAAACTACTACATTAATGTTTTAAAAAATCACTTAAGTTTTGATGAAGAAAAATTCCGCCTGCATTATTATGCTTTTGTTTTAGTAAGAGTATTTCAAGCTATGGGCGCTTATGGTTTTAGAGGTTTTATAGAAAAAAAGCCGGTTTTTTTGCAAAGTGTACCTTATGCAATAAATAACCTGGAGTATCTTTATAACAATAAGTTGATTCCCCATCAGATGAAATACTTTGATGAAATTATTAAACAAATAATAAATTCAAACTTAAGAGAAAAGTATAGAAGCAATTCCGAAAATAACAATGAACTAACTGTACGAATATTTAGCTTTTCTTATAAAAAAGGCATTCCGGATGACTTGTCAGGCAACGGAGGTGGATTTATATTTGACTGCCGGGCTTTACCAAATCCGGGCAGGGAAGAAAAATACAAGACTTTATGTGGCTTGGATAAAGAAGTTGTTGACTATTTAGATGCAAAGCCTGAAGTAGAAAGATTTTTAAACAACACTGTCAATGTAGCAGGGCAATCAGTGGAAAACTACCTGTCGCGGGGGTTTTATGATTTAATGATTTCATTTGGCTGCACAGGAGGCCAGCACAGGTCTGTTTACTGCGCTGAAAAAACAGCTAAATTAATACGCTCTAAGTATAATGTCCGTGTTGATATTGAACATGTGGATAATCCTGTTTAAATATATGATAGCATTTATTTTAAAAGCAAACATATACTTGATATTAATAATAAAAACAGATTGCAAAAACTAACAAGAAAATGACAATCACTTTAGTTTTTTCAGTATTAGCTGTTGTTTTTTTCTATGGACAAGAAAAATCAGTTAAGTACGATATTATTCAACCTACTTCATCAGAATATTTTATAGTAAAAGAAAATGTATCCGTTTCTGAAATACACAATAAAAACTATCGAGCTAAGTCATATAAGAATAATCTTTTAAAAGAAGTTCGACTCTACAATGTAAATGGTGAACTATCATCTTTTGGTTATGACTGTGCAATTATTAGATACAGCTATTATGGTGGTGGCCTCATCAAACAAATCTCTCTGTTTAATGAACTTGGTGAGCCCACCACAGACTATATAAGGGATTTCTCAACTATTAGATTTGTATATAAAGCAGAACAGTTAAAACGAATAGAATATTTAAACAAGCACAAAGAACTGATTAAAGGGAGTAGTGATTTCCCTTCAATTGTAGAGTATCATGAAACAAATGATGGTTTTTTGGAAAAAAGTTTTGATGAAAACAAAAACCTTTTGTCAAAAAAAAGAACTGAAAAAATACCATGCATACCATATTTGACATGTGAGAGGAGTAAGATTTAAACATTATTAAAAAAAAGCATTCAAACAAGAAGCATTAATTGACTCTTTTGCTTAAATAAAAAACAAATTTCGATGAAAGCAATGATACTTGCAGCAGGTTTAGGAACAAGGCTGAGGCCACATACAAATGACAGGCCTAAAGCATTGGTAACTGTTGCGGGAAAAACATTACTGGAACATGCCATAGAGAAGCTGCTAAAATTTGGTGTTACTGAAGTGATAATAAATATTCATCATTTTCATGATATGATGAAGGAGTTTATTTCGGGATTGAGCTATAATGAGCTAAATATAAGAATTTCGGATGAGCAACAGCTTCTTTTGGATACCGGGGGCGGCCTATGGAAGGCAAAAGAATTCTTCAATAAGTCACAAAAGCCTTTTTTTCTCTTCAATGTAGATATTATATCTGATATTGATTTAGCAGAATTGTATAAAGCCCATATAGATAATAAAGCAATTGCAACACTTGCAGTGTCACGAAGGAATTCTACGCGCACATTTCTGTGGGACAACAACAGGCTTTGCGGATGGAAAAATAACAAAACAGGAGAAGTAATATATGCTTGCAAAACTTCAGGACAACCGGAGCAGTTAGCTTTTAGCGGAATTCATTGCATTAGTCCCGAGATTTTCAGCCTATATCAAGGCACAGGGATATTTTCTATAAAGGATGTTTATTTAAAACTGGCTTCTCAACATAATATCTCACCTTTTATTCACAACCCGGCCGGATGGTTTGATACAGGCACGATTGATAATTTAAAAAAGGCCGAAGCCTGGATAAAAAACTCCAACTCGTAAGTGGTTTTATTGCCAGGAATAAGTTATTACTTTCTATTGCACACTACAAGGAAGGGGCAAAATCGGCAATTCTCCTCTTCGATTGTTTGGCTAAAGGTTTTATCTTTATTAAAAATGTCCAGCATAAGTTCCTCAAGGCATTTCCCAAAATAACTCAAAGTTATTTTATCAATAATATTACCATCGGGGAGCTTAAGTTTAAGTAATCCTGCAGAGTATTTCCTGAGTGAAAAAATACCGGCCAGCATACTTTCACTATTCAGGTTGCCTTCATCGAAAAGAAATGCATACGTAAGAAGTTGAAATACTTTACTATATGCAGGGTCTGATACCGCTTTATCAACTTCATCAATTTCCAGTTCTTTTTTATCAACAGCACCTGTTTTATAATCAATAATTCTTAAATCACCATTATAAATGTCAACCCTGTCAATTAAGCCTTTCATGTTAAAAGCATAGTTTTTCCCATTTTCGCTTACGGTTATATTTCGGCTGAACTTCTTTTCAAGGGCAACAATTTCTAAATTATTTACCTTATTGGTTTGTAATGCACTTAATTCTTGTTTCAAAAAGTTTACTGCAAATCTTTCAGCCATTCTTCTGATTAGTAAATTTTTCCCGGTTGAAATATTTCCTCCTTTATATATTTTTTTAAATTTTGCGGATGTTATATTATCAACTTGTGGTATCATTTTGCTAATATCATCAGGCATCAAGCTTTTGCCGGTATATTTGCTGTACAATTCTTTTAAAACTTCATGAACTACATTGCCAAGTGTATTAGCTTCAATAGTTTCTTCAACCTCGTCAGCTTCTTTTATGTTTGCAACATAACTAAAGTAGAACTGCAAGGGGCATTTAATGTAAATACTCAAAGCAGACGGAGAAAATCCGGATTCATTCAGCGAGTACAATCGGTTAAAAACCTGTTCTGTCTTTTCAACAGATATTTCATGTTTATCAGGCTTTACCGGAACCGGAATCGTAATAATATTATGATTAATTGTAATGTTTGGATTGTAATCAGTCAACTCGTGTTCAATTTGAGTAATAAACCTGCTTTTTTCGCTACCTCCAACGCTTTCTGCCTGTGTATTATATACAAGATAAATGTTTTCAGCACGCTGAAGCAGCCTGTAAAAGTGATATGCATATAATGCATCCGAATCAGAATATTTATGCATTCCATACTTCAACCTGATATCAAAATGAATAAAAGAAACTTTTTTCGAGGGAGCCGGCAGAATATTTTCATTTACTGAAAGCATTATTATGTTCTTAAAGTCTAAGTTTCGGGTTTCCAGCATTCCAATAATTTGTATGCCGGTAAGTGGCTCCCCGGTAAAAGCCAGTTTGCTTTCTGAAATCAATGCCTGGAAAACAGAAATCAATGTTTTGTTGTTTGTAATTAATCCTTCCTCCTCAATAATGCTTTCCAGCCTTCGTAAAACGGACTTTATTTGTGTAATGGCTTGCTCATCAACAATATCAATATCTGTTTTGCAAGTTTGTTTTTCATTAGTATCATTTGTATGCAATCCGGCTTCCATGTATGAGCAAATTTCAATAAGGCTTTTCAGTGCTTCTGCCGGACTTTTCCAGTGTGCTAATAAATCAGGATAAAAATTGCTTAATAGCTGCTCCCCGTTTTTAATTTCACTGATAGTATTTTTTGAATACAGTATTCTGTTCGACTGGCTAAGCTTATCAACAAACTCTCCATGAGTATATGTTTCGCTGCTTTTTATTAATAATGAACAAGCGTTATGGCTAAACACACGAATAATATCTTTATGATAAAATCTTGGCAGGCCATCGTCAAGCCCGAATTTTTCAGCACTCAGGTGCATTCTTGAAAATGCCTCAAAGAAGCCGTAAATCCCGGTTTTATTCAAAGGAAAGCCCATAGTAACATTGAATGAGTCAACCTTTTCGGGCAAACTGTTTAAAACCGGCATCAGCAAATTTTCATTAGCAAGAACTACTGCTGTTTCTTCACTAATGCCTTCATTTGAAAAATCATCCAGAATGTTGCCAACAACCTTTGCCTGGTTAACATTTTGAGGTACTCCTGTAATGTGGATTTTTTTTGCACTGCTTTTAAAATATTCACCTATAAAATTAAACTCATTTAATCTCCAGTTTTCTTTGTATTTCCTCAGAAACATGCCAGCTTCATGGTCATGATTGTCAAAATAATACTTGTCGGCATCCCATAAAACATCAGCATAGCCGTCTTTTACCATTCTTTTAATTATCAACTCCTCACCTGTTGGCATTGCATAAAAACCAACAAATATGATTTTACGCCACTTTAAGTTCTCACAAAGTTTCTGTAAATTATTAAGTGCATACCTTATCATTAGCCCCTGGTAAGCTATATTATTTTTTAACAGATGACTGCCAAGGTTATCATAATACACCTTCATATCTCTGAAAAACTCCAGGTAATCTTTTTGAAAATCTGTAAGTCCGGCGCCTTCCGGGTCCCATGTTTCAAGGTATTTTACATCATTTAAGTATGAAAAGAAGTCATTACTGTCAACAACTGCTGAATCTATGTCGTTAAAATCCCTTAAAAGAGCCGGAGCCCATTTAAGAAAATCCTCAAAGCCATCAGGGTTTTCAGTTTTAACCTTTTTATATACTTTATAAAACTCAATACAAAGAGAAACATGGTCACATTTCTGCAAACCGGTAAATCTTGAAAGAAAATCCTCAAAACCTATTATCTCAGGCGCCCACAAAGGGCCTTTGGCAATTTTGCCAAGATGCTTTCTGAAAAACAAGCCTGAACGCCTGTTTGGAGTGACTATACAAACATCCGTTAATTCATTATGATATTTTTCTAAAATGTAATTCGCTACTTTTGAAAGGAAATGCTGCATGAATTATGGCTTTTCAATTATTGCCAAAGATAATCTTTTATACAGAATTTTTATACTATTTAAAGGCCTGTTAGAGTATTTTTTGGTTGCTAAAAATACATAACACTTATAAAAAAACAGGAAGTTCCTTAATCCATGGAACTTCCTGTTTTTTTTTGCTTAAGTCAATAAGACGAATAAGTTAATATATTCAATCTTAATAGCTTACTTAATATATTTTCCTGTTAGGCTGTACTTTTTGCCATCGTTGTCACGAAGTTTTGCGGAGAATTCAAGCTCTGCACTTTCTACTACAGGGCCATACATTCCTGACCCAACATCAAATTTATTCACTTTAGCAGTTGCTTCTGACGCAAAATAGTCTTTATAAGTAATATGAACTATATCCATTTTCCCAAGATCAACATCTTCAATGTTAATACTAAAAAAACTTGTAGTAGCAGCCATTGTGCCAACTTCTTCACCATCTGCATCTAAAAATGCATTAACAGTTAATTGTTTCCCAAACATCTCATCATAGCTTAACTGCACATCATCATAGTGCACTTTTTCTCCATCAATCTTAAGCACTAAGCCATTAGCTGCTTTTTCCTTGGTTTTTAATGGTTTTTCTTCTTTTTCCTCAGCAGCAGGGCCACAAAAAGTTAATAGCGATAAACTAAATACAGATACAGCGAATAAAACGAATACTTTTTTCATAATAATTTTGGTTTTTGGTTAATATAAGGTTTGATTTTATTTATGTTTAGCCAAATTTTTTAGGTGTTTTTATGTTATAGCAAATCTACAAACAATTCTTCAAAATAGCAATAAAGTATCAAAGTTTAAAGGACAATAAATATTATCAACAGTTGTCAAAATTATTTATTAAAGAAATCTGATATTAAACGTATTAATAAAATCTTTAATTTTACAATTCATTTTATTAAAAATAAAGTATCGTTATAAATGGCTTTAGATACCATAATAGAACTTGAAAATATATCGGTTTTTCAAAAGGATCATCTTATATTAAGTGATGTAACTCTGAATATTGAAAGAGGTGAGTTTTGTTATCTTATAGGGCGCACCGGCAGCGGGAAAAGCAGTTTGCTGAAGTTGCTGTATGCTGATCTGCCTTTAGTTGATGGGTATGCGAAAGTTGCAGGATTTAAGTTAGGCGGGATAAAAAACAGCCAGATACCTTTTCTCAGAAGAAAAATAGGGATTGTGTTCCAGGATTTTCAGTTATTAAATGACAGGAATGTTCGCGACAACTTAATTTTTGTAATGAAGGCAACCGGGTGGCGTGATAATATAGCAATGGATAAAAGGATTGAGGATGTTTTGGAAAAAGTAGGCCTTGTTACAAAAGGATTTAAAATGCCACACCAATTATCAGGTGGTGAGCAACAAAGGGTTGTAATAGCAAGGGCATTAATAAATGATCCTGATATTATCCTTGCTGATGAGCCAACAGGTAATCTTGACCCGGAAACCAGTGTAGGTATAATGGAGCTTATGGTTGAGATAAGTAAAACCGGAAGAGCAGTATTAATGGCAACACACGATTATACGTTATTTGAAGCATTCCCGGCAAGAATACTAAGATGTGAAGATGGCAAAGTAATAGACCTGAATCCTGATTATTACAAAAACAGGACATTGGAACAAGGCGACGCTCAGTAATTACTAATAATCATTATAACAATCCAAAATTAATAAATCTCCAGGCCAACCTATTTAAAAAATGATGTACTTAATAGGTCCAGATTCCTTGGAGCATGCTCTCCGTACTCTTCTTCTATTTTTATATCAGAAATTTTATAAGTACAGCGCTCACCTTCACGCTTCGAAAATACTACAGTAAACTCTTTTTTCGCTTCATCCATCATAATAATCCTGGCAAGATTATCTGTCCCTTTTACTGAAAAGTCAAAATCACAAATTGGACAATGAAATTCAAACTTTTCTCCGGGATCAATTTTGTAAGATGAATGGTTTTCATAACTGTAATCTCCCAATAATGGGCTTAATAATAAAATACCTCCACTCCACCCCTTTTTCTTAATTGTGAAAACAATGCGATCTCCAACGCTCAGGTATCCCCGGCAGTTTGGACATAAAAAATCATTTTTCATAACGCTTATTTTTTACAGTTTATAAATAAGACTATTAATTTAAAAAATGAGAATTAAAAATGCTTTAATACTCACTTGGTTTCCCTAATGTTGTTTTAAAACAATATCATTGTTTTATTAACTTTAAAAATACAAAATATTTGTTAAAAACCCAAGTTAAAAACAAAATTTTTGAGGCTATAGTTTTCGAAAACAAGGATAAGTAGTATTGTTTTTAATATTGAATGAGCCAGAAAGCATTAAGCATTGAGATGTTTACTAAAAATACTCTTTTAAAGTCTCTGTTTCTTTTTCCCAGCATAATTCTTCGGCAGCAATTGCGCAATTTCTTTTATAAAAAGTCAGTTTATCAGGGTCATTTAGTAAGTCATTTATTATTGATGCAAGTTTTTTTGCATTATTTCCTACCTCATAATTATCTGGAATATCTCTTTGGGAATCCTGATGTTTTTCGGCTTGTTGGTTGTTAATGGTATTGTTTTCTTCCCTAACAAATAATTCCCCAACATTATACTTTTTTACAATTTTCTCCATTTCAGGCAATGCAGAAACAATAACGGGAACTTTTGCATGAATATAATCAAACAACTTATTTGGCAGGGCATACTCATAGTTTTTCCCAAGTTTTTCCTCAATAGATAATCCAATAGTTGCTTGTCTTGTATATACAGGTAAAACATTTTGTGAAACTCTGCCTGTAAATATTACTTTTTCAGATACCTTAAGCTTAACGGCTAACTGCTTTAAATCCTCCATAATATCCCCGTCACCAATAATTGCCAATTTAGCATTATCTATTAATGAAAATGACTCT
>PWND01000250.1 GCA_003557965.1 Bacteroidales bacterium
TGTTTTCTCTTCTCTTTGCTTTTCAATTACTAATGCCATTTTATGACATGCATCTCCTATTCTTTCAGCTTCACCACAAATAACTCTCATTCTTCTGAGCTGCTCCGACACGTTAGTACTAACATGATGCCGCATAACATTAGCAAGAAATGAAGTAATTTCTACTTCAACCCTGTCTGTTATCTCTTCATACTTTTTAACTCGCTCAAGAGTATTTTGAAATTCTTTTTTGTTCTTTTCATTAACTAACCCGGGAATGAAGTTGAACATTTTATGAGTTAATTCGCAAAACTTCTTGGTTTCTTTTCTTGCTTGTAAAGCTGAAACTTCAGCCATATTAAGAAAGCCGCTTTCAAAGTATTCAAGCTGCCTTTTTTCATCAGCTTTACCCCTGGATGGCAAAATATGCTCTACAAACCATACCAGGTATTTAATAAATCCAACTAATAATAGTGTATTGGTAATGTTGAACGCGGTATGGAAAATTGCAAGGCCAAATGGAACAATCTCCGGGTTTTCAAGTGGCGATTTAAGGCCAAAGTATATCATTGAGTTATCAATTAACCCAATGGATGTATTAAACAGCAAAAGCATCCATATAACACCAAATACATTGAAAAACAAGTGAGCCAATGCCGTTCTCTTTGCATGAATATTCCCCATCAGGGCAGCAATATTAGCTGTAATTGTTGTGCCGATATTCTCTCCTAAAACAATTGCTGCACCATGTTCAAATCCAATCCACCCATAATTACACATTACCAGGGTAAGTGCCATAGTAGCACTTGATGATTGGAGAATTATTGTAAGAAGAGTACCTATCCCAAGAAAAATCAAAATACTAAAAAACCCATAACCTGTAAGACTCTCCAAAAACGCGAATATTTCAGGGTTTGTATGCAAATCAGGTACTGATTCCTTAAGAAATTCCAGGCCCATAAAAAGCAAAGCAAATCCTAACAATGCTTCTCCAAGAGAGTTCATCCTGTTTTTACCAAGTAAAAGCATTGGAAATGCAAGGCCAATAATAGGAATAGAAATGGCAGCAATATTTAACTTAAACCCTAAAAATGAAATTAGCCATGCTGTTGTTGTTGTACCAATATTTGCTCCCATTATTACACCAACAGATTCTACCAGCGTAACAAGGCCAGCATTAACAAAGCTTACAAGCATAACAGTAGCAGCAGAAGACGACTGAACCAAAGATGTTATGGAAAATCCGGTAAAAATGCCAAGAAAACGGTTTGAAGTCATTGCGCTTAATATAGAGCGCATTTTATTACCGGCGAGCTTTTGGATTCCCTCACTCATTGTTTTCATTCCAAACAAAAACAAACATAAGGCGCCTACCAGCGTTAAAATTTGGAATATACCAACACCCATTTATATATAAATTAAATGTTAATACCCGATATTAAAATCATATCTTTAAAAACTTATATGTCTTTCTGCTTTTCCCTTCTTCTAATACCAGGAAATACAACCCCGGAGCAAAACCACATAAATTAATAATTTGCGGAGAGCCTGATAAATTAGTAGTTTTCAGCTCATTCCCCAATATGTCAACAATTCTTATTTTTGAATTTAACAAAAGCTCGAAATTATAAAATATTTCCAAATACTCTTTAGCAATATTGTTAAAATATAAATAATTAATTGTTTCAATGTTGTTACAATTATCACTGGATAAGTTTTCTGTAACTTCCAGCTCAAGTATTACAGGCAAGTGGTCTGAAAAATTATACATTGCACTTATAATTTCAGGCGGTTGGCTAAAATTTGGCGGATCTACCAAAGACTGATTAAACCTTAAACCATCCTGCCCCACAGCCATATAGCTATCCTCAACATACTTCAAGCCACTGTACCCGGTGAGCATGTCATTAGAAACCAAAATAAAATCATACCTGTCATCCATGCCCCCGGTAACAAAACAAGGGTGGTAACCAGTTCTCGTGCTTTGTGTATGATGCATAGCCATATCCGGATTGTTCCACCATTGTCCCGGCTTATCAATAGGGTCATTAAACCTGATATCAGGATTTTCAGGGTAATCTATCATAAGCTGGTATGATTCCTCAAAAGAGCTGTTAACATTAAAATCACCCATAAACATAACGTTTCCTTCGTAATTGAAGTGATCAAGATACGCCATTACGTTATTTACCATAACCCTTCTAAGCTCCTGGTCACTGCTTGAGCTCCCAGCCTTAAGATGTGCCACCACACATACTACAAAAGTTGTATCTTGTGTATATTCCAAATCCTCCGACTTATAGTAAAGCTTATAAAGATTTATATCACGAATAACATTGCTGGGAACAGCCTGAGAAACCATGCCGAATTTGTTTTTATTGAAATACAGCATGTTAACAAGGCTTGAATTGGCTGTATTAGTATATCCGGCTCGTTCGTAGAAATCAATATCCCCGACATTTAAAGCATTCTCTAAAAGATGGTCTGCTGTTTCCTCATATTTACCCAACTCATTAACCGTAAATATATCAGGCCTGAAATGGTTAATTATGGTGTGTAAGTATTCAGCTTTATCCTCAACATTATTGTTGTCTGGTGTGCAAAAGCTGGTATAATATCCGTAAAACAAAAGATTATAATTCATAACCAAAATTGTTTCTTTTGCAACAGCAGTAACAAAAAATGCAGATAACAGTACAGTAAGAAAAAGCTTTTTATGCATTTACATATTTATTATTTAACTACTTAACAAATTTGAAGTTTTTTCCGGGAAAAACAGCAGCTTCGCCCAGCATTTCTTCTATCCTGATAAGTTGATTGTATTTAGCAATTCTTTCTGACCTGCATGCAGAACCTGTTTTTATTTGTCCTGTATTCAAAGCAACAGCAAGGTCGGCAATTGTAGTATCTTCTGTTTCGCCTGACCTGTGGCTAATAACATTAGTATAGGAGTTTTTATTTGCAAGATTAACAGTGTCAATAGTTTCAGTAAGAGTACCTATTTGGTTAACCTTAATAAGAATAGAGTTTGCGACATTCATATTTATACCCTTCTGCAACCTATCTACATTAGTTACAAACAGGTCGTCTCCTACAATTTGAATTTTATCACCCATTTTTTCTGTCATAATTTTCCATCCTTCCCAGTCATCTTCAGCCATACCGTCTTCAATAGAAATGATTGGATACTTTTCTACCCACTCATTCCAAAAATCAACCATTTCAGAAGGCTTAAGTTTATCACCAGTGGATTTGTGTAAATGATAAACATTTTCTTCTTCTAAATAGTATTCACTGGCTGCAGGGTCAAGAGCAATAAACACATCTTCACCGGGCTTGTATTTAGCATTTTCAATAGCTTGCAAAATCACTTGGATAGCTTCTTCATTAGCTTTCAGGTTTGGGGCAAAGCCTCCTTCATCACCAACATTTGTAGAGTATCCGCTCTTTTTTAGAACAGCTTTTAAATGATGGAAAATTTCTGTACCCATCTGAATAGCGTGGCTAAACGATTTTGCGCCAACAGGCATAACCATAAATTCCTGGAAATCTACACTGTTATCAGCATGAGAACCTCCATTTAAAATATTCATCATTGGAATAGGCAGAGTGCAGGCATTTACACCACCAATATACCTAAACAAAGGCTGTCCGGTTTCCTGAGCAGCAGCCGAAGCTGCGGCAAGAGAAACACCCAGTATTGCATTTGCACCCAAATTCGACTTATTTGGAGTACCATCAAGCTCAAGCATAGTTTTATCAAGCAAAGCCTGATTGGTAACATAAAAGCCCTGCAGCTCATCATTTAGTACATTATTTACATTACTAATTGCTTTAAGTACACCTTTGCCAAGATACCTTTCTTTATCGTCGTCGCGCAGCTCAACAGCTTCATGCACACCGGTAGAAGCGCCGGAAGGTACGGCAGCTCTTCCTAAAATTCCATTTTCTGTAATTACATCAACTTCTATTGTAGGATTTCCTCTTGAATCAAGGATTTGTCTTGCAAAAACATTTATAATCTGGCTCATAATTATGAATTTAATATGTTAATACTTTTTTTATTATTCAATAAAGATAAAAATAAAAAGGATAAAGTTATATGACTCTATCCTTTTTAGTAAATTTTATAAAAGTTGTATATTATTCTTCTTTTTTGTCTTTGTCAGCACTGTCTTCTTTATCTTCTTTTTTATCAGTCTTTTCAGTATCTTCCGCCTTTCTTTCTTCTTCTTTCTTTGCAGCCGGCTCTTCTTTCTTAGTTTCAGCTTTTTCTTCTTTAGCTTCTTCTTTTACTTCAGATGGCTTTTCAGCAGCGACTTCTTTGGTTTCTTCTTTTTTGTCTTCAGCGGCAGGTTCCTTAGCTTCTTCTTTCTTGTCTTCAGCAACAGGCTCCTTCACTTCTTCTTTTTTATCTTCAGCAACAGGTTCTTTTACTTCTTCTTTTTTGTCTTCCGCTTTTTCAACAGTATCTTCGGCTACTTCCTGTTGAGTAGTTTGCGAAGTGCTTGTTGCAGTTGCGGCCTGTTCGTCATCTGTTTTCTTTTTACCTCTTCTGCCTCGCCTTGTTCTCTTTTGTTGAGTTTCTTCTTCAGTCCTCAGCATATTAGCATTGTAGTCAACCAGCTCAATAAAACACATCTCTGCACCGTCGCCTTTACGGAATCCTGTTTTTAATATTCTTGTATAGCCTCCGGGCCTTTCAGCAATTTTTTGAGCCACTTCTCTAAACAATTCACTAACAGCATATTTATTTTTTAAGTAGCTAAAAACAACTCTTCTTGAGTGAGTTGAGTCATTTTTTGACTTAGTAATCAAAGGCTCAACATAAGTTCTTAATGCTTTAGCTTTAGCTACTGTTGTATTTATTCTCTTATGCATAATTAATGCACTGGCAAGATTTGCCATTGTAGCTTTTCTGTGTGCTGCTTTTCTACCTAGTTGATTAATTTTATTTCTATGTCTCATTTCACTATTCCTTATCTAATTTGTATTTTGATAGATTCATTCCAAAAGAAAGATTTTTAGACTTAATAAGTTCTTCCAGCTCAGTAAGAGATTTCTTTCCAAAATTTCTAAACTTAAGAAGATCATGCTTGTTAAGAACCACCAGGTCAGCTAATGTTTCAACATCTGCTGCTTTTAAGCAATTAAGTGCTCTCACTGATAAGTCTAAGTCAACCAACTTTGTCTTCAATAATTGCCTCATGTGTAGAGAAGTTTCATCAAATTCTTCGCTGGCCGATTTTTCTTCAGTATCAAGTGTTATTTTCTCATCAGAAAATAGCATAAAGTGATGGATTAAAATTTTAGCTGCTTCTTTAAGGGCGTCTTTAGGGTTAATAGATCCATCAGTTTCAATATTCATTATAAGTTTTTCGTAGTCAGTTTTTTGTTCTACACGATAATTTTCTATCAGGTAATTAACGTTTTTTATCGGTGTAAAAATAGAGTCAACTGCAATTTGTCCAATTACCGGGTTAAGACCTTTGTTGTCTTCTGCTGCAACATAACCCCTGCCATGGTCAATAGAAATTTCCATAGTAAGAGTAACTGAAGGTTCCATATTGCAGATAACTACGTCAGGATTAAGTACTTGAAAACTTGACAAGTAATTGTTAAGGTCACCTGCCTTAAATGTATCTTGTCCTGAAATACTAACAGTAATTTTCTCACTGTTTTCTTCTTCTATTTGTTGCTTAAACCTGATTTTTTTTATATTCAGAACAATCTCTGTCACATCTTCCACAACACCTTTAATAGTAGAAAATTCGTGTTCTACTCCTTCTATTCTTATAGAAGTTATTGCAAAGCCTTCCAGTGAAGAGAGTAATATTCTTCTTAAAGCGTTTCCTATAGTCATGCCATATCCTGGTTCCAGAGGCCTGAATTCGAATTTTCCAATTCTATCATCTGATTCCAGCATGATAACTTTATCTGGTTTTTGAAATGCTAATATTGCCATTTAATTATGCTTTTGTGTTTTATATATATAGCCAATTATGATTAATACACTATTACTTAGAGTACAACTCAACAATAAGTTGTTCTTTAATATTTTCAGGGATAATGTCTCTTTCGGGATAATTCATAAATTTCCCGGTAAGTTTATCTTCATCCCATTCAATCCAGGAGTAGTTAGCTGTATTACTTACAGATTCAGTAATAACTTCGAGGCTTTTTGATTTTTCTCTAACACCAACAAGGTCTCCGGGTTTTACGGAGTAAGATGGAATATTAACTATGTTACCATTAACAGTTATATGTTTATGGCTAACCAATTGCCTTGCAGCTCTTCTGCTGGGTGCAATCCCCATTCTGTAAACAACATTATCCAAACGAGCTTCCAGCAATTGAAGAAGAATTTCACCGGTAATCCCTTTTTTTTGTGATGCTTTTTTAAACAAGTTAGAGAATTGTCTTTCAAGAACGCCATATGTATATTTAGCTTTTTGTTTTTCAAGCAACTGGGTTCCATACTCCGACATTTTCCTTCTTCTTTTATTCGCCCCATGCATTCCAGGTGGGTACTTCTTCTTTTCAAAAGCTTTATCAGCGCCAAAAATTGGTTCGCCAAATTTTCTCGATATTTTTGTTTTCGGACCTGTATAACGTGCCATATTGTTTTTTTTATTCTAAATAATTGTTATAAAATTATACTCTTCTTCTTTTGGGAGGCCTGCATCCATTATGAGGTAATGGTGTTACATCAACAATTTCAGTAACTTCTATGCCTGATGAGTGCAGAGTTCTGATTGCAGCTTCCCTGCCGGAACCCGGCCCCTTAACGAAAACCTTTACTTTCCTTAAACCAAGGTCGTAAGCAATTTTTGCAGCATCAGCAGCAGCCATCTGGCTGGCATAAGGAGTGTTCTTTTTTGAACCCCTAAAACCCATCTTTCCTGCAGAAGCCCATGAAATAACTTCTCCATTATTGTTTGTAAGAGTAATTATGATGTTATTGAATGAGGCTGCAATATGACCTTGGCCAACAGCATCAACTTTTACTACTCTTTTTTTCGAACTTCTAGTTCCTTTAACTTGTTTTGCCATATTTTTGATTACATTTATTATTATAAATCAGCAAAAATTCAATATCTGACTTATTTAATAGCTTTTTTCTTGTTAGCAACTGTTTTCTTTTTACCTTTTTTGGTACGCGCATTATTTTTTGTTTTTTGGCCTCTTAAAGGTAATCCAAGCCTATGGCGGATTCCCCTGTAACATCCAATGTCCATTAAGCGCTTGATATTCATCTGAGTTTCAGAACGCAGTGTTCCTTCTACCCTGAAATTTTCACTTATGATATTTCTAACAGCAGTTATTTCCTCATCATTCCAATTCTCAACTTTTTTATTAACATCAACTCCTGCTTTCTCAAGTATTGCTTTAGCATTACTTCTTCCAATACCATAAATATAAGTAAGGCCTACTTCGCCTCTTTTGTTTTTAGGAATATCTACTCCAGCTATACGTGCCATAATATTTTACCGTATTTAAATTATTTAATTACCCCTGACGTTGTTTAAACTTAGGGTTTTTCTTATTTATTACATATACTTTGCCCTTTCTCCTGACAACCTTGCATTCGGGGCTTCTCTTTTTAACTGATGCTTGTACTTTCATTTTATTATTTTTTTTTATTCGGGATAAGTATGTTACTTATACCTAAAAGTTATTCGTCCTTTAGTTAAATCATACGGCGACATTTCCACCTTCACTTTGTCTCCGGGAAGAATCTTAATATAATGCATTCTCATTTTTCCTGAAATATGGGCAGTAATTACATGTCCATTCTCAAGTTCAACACGAAAAAGGGCATTTCCCAGTGATTCTATCACAGTTCCATCTTGTTGTATTGAAGGTTGTTTTGCCATACATTAAAATTTAAAAAATACATAATTACTATTAGCTTGTAATGCTTCTTCTATGTACTCAAACGTTGATAAAACGACAGGTTTTTCTTTTCCAACAGCAACAGTGTGTTCGTAATGTGCTGAAGGTTTTCTGTCAGCAGTTCTTATTGTCCACCCATCTTTTTCCTGCACAATATTTCTTTTTCCAAAATTAATCATCGGCTCTATTGCGATAACTAATCCTTCTTTAAGCTTTAAACCTCTTCCTTTTTTACCATAGTTGGGCACTTCAGGTGCCTCGTGCAGGTTTCTTCCCAAGCCATGCCCTACCAGCTCACGTACAACAGAAAAGCCTGCGTCTTCAGCATGTCGTTGAATAGTTGCAGAAATATCTCCCAGAGAATTACCTACAACTGCATATTCAATTCCTTTGTATAAGCATTGATAAGTAACTTTTAACAGCCGCCTGAGACTATCAGGTATTTCACCAATAACAAATGTGTAAGCCGAATCTCCATAAAACCCATCAAGTAACACACCACAATCAATCGAAACAATCTCTCCGTCTTTTAGTTCCCTGTCAGAAGGTATTCCATGAACAATAACTTCATTGGGGCTGGTGCATAATGTTGCGGGAAATCCTTTGTATCCCTTAAACCCGGGAGTAGCTTTATGATCAAGGATAAACGATTCTGCTACATCATTCAGCATTTTAGTTGAAATACCAGGCCTGATATTTCTGGCTACTTCAGCCAACGTTTTAGCAACAAGCAAAGAACTATTACGTATTAATTCAATTTCTTCTTTAGTTTTATACTCAATCATATTTTTGCTCCTATTAACCTGCCATTCCCATAGCAGAGGAAGTTCTTCCTTTAATTCTTCCCGACTTTGTAAGTCCGTCATAGTGCCTCATTAGCAGGTGGCTTTCTATCTGCTGCAATGTATCAAGAACAACACCAACCATAATAAGCAATGAAGTTCCACCGAAGAATTGCGCAAACTGCCCTGTAACACCAAAAATACTTACCAATGCAGGCATTACAGCAACAAACGCAAGGAAGAATGATCCCGGTAGTGTAATTTTTGACATTACATTATCAATAAATTCTGCTGTTTTCTTACCTGGTTTAACACCAGGGATAAAACCACCGTTTTTCTTCATGTCTTCAGCCATTTGATTAGGATTTACTGTTATTGCAGTATAGAAATAAGTAAATAGAATAATCAAAATGGCAAATGTGAAGTTATACCAGAATCCTGTAAAATTGGAAAAGCTGGCTGCTATTCCGCTTAAAGCTTCAGATTCAGCAAACCCAACAAGAGTTATCGGAATAAACATTATTGCCTGTGCAAATATTATAGGCATAACACCAGCAGCATTAACTTTAAGAGGTATATACTGCCTTACTCCGCCATACTGCTTATTACCTACAATCCGTTTAGCGAATTGTACCGGGATTCGTCTTGTTCCCTGTACCAGCATGATACAAAGTATAATAACACCCATTAGCACAACAATTTCTATCAGGAACACAACCAGGCCTCCTCCCTGTCCTGCAATTCTTGCAGCAAATTCGGCAAATAATGCAAACGGAAGATTTGCAATAATCCCTATCATGATTATTAGGGATATCCCGTTTCCTATGCCTTTTTCCGTAATCCTTTCACCAAGCCACATAACAAACATAGTACCTGCGATCAGAATAACTACAGATGATACAACAAAGAATGTTGTTGGCGACGTTGTCAGTGGGTCGAAGGGTGATATTGCTTCCGGCGGCAACTGCGACACTAAGTTTGCTATATAAGCCGGAGCCTGTGCACCAGTGATAAGAACAGTTAAATATCTTGTAATTTGATTAATCTTTTTTCTTCCACTTTCTCCTTCTTTCTGAAGCTTTTGAAAGTACGGAACTGCAACACCCATTAGCTGAATAACGATAGAAGCACTAATATACGGCATTATTCCCAATGCAAAAATTGATGCATTTGCAAAAGCTCCACCTGAAAACATATTAAGCAAACCAAGCAAACCATCTTGTGCCTGAGCCTGCAATTGTGCAAGCTGTCCAGGATCAACACCCGGCAAGACAACATAAGACCCAAGGCGATAAATTAAGATAATGCCAAGGGTATAAATAATTCTGCTGCGCAGGTCTTCAATTTTAAATATATTCTTGATGGTTTGTATAAATCGTTTCATCTGCTATGCTTTTTATAGTCTTGTTGAATCAAAAATATTTTTTCTAAATAATCTTTTTATTTATTGATTTCACTAAATAATATTAACTTTCCCGCCACTTTCTTCTATTGCTTTAATTGCAGAAACAGAAAAAGCGTGTGCACTTACTTCAACTTTAGCGGTTAATTTTCCTTTACCTAAAATTTTAACTCTATCCTTTTTCTTGGCAAGCCCGTTTTCAATTAATACATTATGATTAAACTCGCTTAAACCTTTATTGTCAAAAAGCTTCTGCAACACATCAATATTAATTCCATTATATTCAACCCGGTTTCTGTTTTTAAATCCGAATTTAGGAACTCTTCTTGCTAATGGCATTTGGCCTCCTTCAAATCCGGCCTTTCTGTTGTATCCACTACGGGATTGTGCACCTTTATGCCCTTTTGTTGAGGTGCCTCCACGTCCTGAGCCCTCACCACGGCCTAATCTTTTGCGTGTTTTTCTTGAACCTTTTGCCGGTTTTAAACTACTTAAGTCCATTATATATTATTTTTAAATCGTTAACAAATCTGTATTATTTCTTTTCTGCTTTAGTATCCTTTGCTTTATCATCAGCTTGTTTTTTTGGTGCTGACTTCTTAGCAGGGGCATCTTTAGTTTCCTTTTTGCTTTCAGTTGCCTTTTTTGCAGGCTCCTTTTTAGCAGTAGCTTTCTTAGCTGGGGCTTTTTTCGCAGGCTCCTTCTTAGCAGTAGTCTTCTTAGCAGTGGCTTTTTTCGCAGGCTCTTTTTTAGTGGTAGCCTTCTTAGCAGGTTCTTTTTTCTCCGCAGTTTTTTTTGCCGGTTCTGCTTTCGCTTTTGTTTCTTTTGCTTCTTCTGTTTCCTTAGTTTTTTCTGCAGCCTTTTCAGAAGCTTTTACTTTAGCATCATCCTTTTTTGCATCTGCTTTTTGTTCTTTCTTTTCAACCTTTTTAGTCTCAGTTGCAGGTTTTTGTTCGGATTTTGTTGCTTTCTTTTTGGCTTTTTTAGGAGCTTTTTCAGAAAGATCAGCAACTTCTTCTATAAGTATCAAGTGCTTTACTTTATTGAGCATTCCAGCCACTTGCGGACTTTCTTCAAGAACATTAAAACTGCTAATTTTATTCAATCCCAATGCTTTCAGCGTTCTTTTCTGAGCCTGTGGTTGCCTTATATCGCTTTTTATTTTTGTAATTTTTATTTTTCTCATCCGAAAAAATATTATTTGTTTTTTTAAACACCGGAGCATTTCAACTCCAAAACTATATTAAAATACTTTATATTCCTGTTGTACAGTGTTTGGCAACTTAACCTTCAAACACTTTGTTAACACTAACACCTCTTTGCTGAGCAACTGTAATAGGATCGCGCAACTTCACCAAAGCATCAATAGTTGCTTTAACAACACTATGTGGGTTAGTAGAGCCTTTTGATTTGGCCAGAACGTCAGTAATGCCAACACTTTCAAGCACTGCACGCATAGCACCACCGGCAATTACACCTGTACCATGTGCCGCAGGCTTAATAAGAACTAAAGCTCCGCTATATTTTCCTTCCTGTGTATGAGGTATGGTTCCCTTATGTATTGGAACTTTAATCAGGTGCTTTTTAGCATCATCTATACCTTTGCTAATAGCTGTTGTAACCTCTTTTGCCTTTCCAAGTCCATACCCAACAACACCATTTTCATTTCCAACAACAACAATAGCAGAGAAGCTAAAAGTTCTACCACCTTTAGTTACTTTAGTAACTCTTTGTATGCTAACCAGCCTGTCTTTGAATTCAATTTCGCTGGATTTTACTTTCTTTATATTAACGTTTGTCATATTTTTAGAATTTTAAACCTCCTTCTCTGGCGCCTTCAGCCAAGGATTTTACTCTACCATGATATAAATACCCGTTTCTGTCAAAAACCACTTGAGAAACACCTTTTTGCTTTGCCTTTTCCGCAAGGGCTTTACCAACTTCTTTAGCAAGTTCAGATTTTGTTCCCTTTTTTTCGGCAAGGCCTTTTTCTCTTGAAGAAGCTGCAATTAAGGTTATTCCTTCATCATCATTAATAAGCTGTGCATATATCTGCTTATTGCTTTTAAATACAGAAAGTCTTGGTTTTTCTTCTGTTCCGGATATCCTTTTTCTTATCCGGTATTTTATTTTAGTTCTTCTACTAAGTTTTTTTGTTGACATTTCCTTGTAATTATAA
>PWND01000338.1 GCA_003557965.1 Bacteroidales bacterium
AAAGAAAAGAACTGCGCCAAATAATGGAAGTAAAATACCTGCTTCAGATCTAATGCTGTAATAATGAAAAACTCCTTTAACGGAGAACATTATCGGAGTAATGTAGGCAACATACATTACAAAGACCATCAGTGTTTTTGTCAGATCATTTAATCTGTTAATTCTATTCTGAATTGATCTAAACCTTTCAAATCTTCTACCAATAACAGAAATAACAAAAACAATCAAAGTCAAAAGAGTGGCATAAAATAAACTTAAAAAGAAAACATCATAATAGAAAAAAGAAATAGCACGCTCATCTCCAATAGGTAAAATATGAAAAAATAAAGAAACTACAAAAAACGACATAAACGCACCCAAAAGATGAAAAGTAACAATAAACCTTCTGTGAAAAATAAATCCAATAACTGCTGACATTAGTACAAAAAATAATAAACTCGGTATACTGATGAAATAAAGATAAGAAAAGTTAATAAAAGTTCCCGACTGTACTAGCAAACCCGCCATGGCAGTGTTTGCAGTAAACAAAACAAAAACGACAATAATGAGCAAAATAATAAAGTTATTTGTCATGAATAAATAATTTAAATTTTTAACTTAATTTTTTAATGTAAATTTACCTCGCGTTTTTCCCACCTTCGACCTTTTAGGCGTATTCCGCCAGTCTCTCGATCGTTGTCGTTCATTATTAATTCTACTGGATTTTTTTATTTTAAAAAATTCAAAATTATAAGAAATATTTTTGACCATTTTTCTCACAATAAAACACAGAAATACATGTTGCGCCTAAAATTTGGGGCTAATGTAAATAATTGGATTTTCTTTTATTTGAGTATGGCGCTCCTTATGATCTTATAATAGATATTATGGTAATGTTCTTGTTCTTCAGATATCGTCTTTCTCTGTTCGTCAGTAATTGCATCAAAACCTTTGTTTTCATATATTTCTCTTGCCTTGGGATAAAATTGTAACGTGTCAGTGAAAAAACTTAATTCTATAAAACTTTCGTCAAAAAAACGTCTTATACTTACCCTCCCAACACCACCCGGAGGCATGCCTCCCGTAGAAAAATAATCAATGTATTTACCTGATAAAACTTTATCCAAATTATCTAGTGAGTAATTTTCTGAACAATAATAATCCTCCTTTGAATATCTTAAAGAATTTTCTTTTTCAGAACGATTTTCGAGGCATTCCATATAACTGGTTACATAATCTTCAGTAATCCCAAGATTTACCATTGCCCTACCAATAGAACTTTCCCCGAATTTGATTATATATAACTTTAAATCACTATTGTATTCAATTTTCCAATTTTTTGGATAATTAAATGTGATACGATGGTCTGTATAAACTTCATAATCTGCATTATCTAAAATATCTTCTATATCCGCTAACTTTGCCAACTTGTTATAAGGTTGATGTCTACCTTCGGCTGTTTTCTTTTCTTCCACAACATCATTTTTCTCAATCTGTGTTTCATCTCTAACATCTTTAGTTCCTTCATCACCTTTCAAATCATTCTCATCTTCCGAATCTTCAATTTCACTTTCTTGTAATTCCTCCTCCTGCTCTTCGGTTTTGTCTTCTTCCATCTCCTCCTTCGCGATCCTCTCATCATCAGAAGGTGTCATCATCGCGAAATATGCGGCAACCGATGCCCCACCGATAACAAGAACGGCGATAACGGCAACAATAATATATTTGATCGCATTGGAGCCGTCCTTATGTGCATCTCCGCCGTTAAGATCCGTGGGGTCTTGGGATGCCGTGTCTGTCCCTACCTCCGTAAAGCCGGCGGAGATAAGACCTTCACTCCAACCAGCGTCAGTGAGCGCTTTTTTTATATCTTCATCGGCAACGCCCCTTTCTCTTTGAGAAGCGATGTAGTCTGTTATTGACCTTTTGTTCTCTTCATTCATTGATACAGGATCTAAACTATATCTTCTCTTGATAATACAAGAGAAATGTCATCCCGTATTCATTACATTGTGGACAAGGGAACTTATAATATCATTTTAAACAAAGCCGGCCCGATTACAAATGACGCCAAATTCATTGCAGCAGTGATTATCTACACTTTCCCTTTTTCTTAATCCCCACCAGCTGACCGTAGGTGCAAAGGTCTGTTTTGATTCTTGTTTATTTCTTTTCCATCCATAAAACGACAAGATTTACATCACATGAGTTATTCCACAAAACGAAAAGTAGAGGCAATGTTTGTTATTTTATCGGCTAATCTAACATAGTTTTCTTCAATAACATCCTCCAAATGAATAAATTCAAATGGGGTCTGTTTATTTCTACTAATTTGGAATTGAACGCCAAAGTTTCTCTCCTCATTTATGATGACAAAAGAGATCCCTTCATATCCGATCACTTTGGTTGGAAACACATAAACATTTTCATCGGATAAAAGTTCATATCCCGAACAATCATTTAAAATTGCTAAAACGGAACTGTTGTCCAGTTCTTCATCTTCATATCTCTTTGAGGATTCAGGTAAAACGGAATCTTCACAAGGCACCCCGGAGACCGTCCAGCTATTACTGCCAGACTCATACACAAACACCCCAAAACCGTCATAGATATTCGTCCAAGTGTTTTTCTTTTTCGTATCAAAGACGAACATCCCGGAAAAATCTATCCCGTAATGCTCTTCATCCAAACCACCGGAACGGATTAACTCTTCAAAATCAAACGAAAGTGCCAAGGGAGAGTCGATCTTTTCGGTATCTCTGCTAACCGAGCTTTCCATGTATGTATGTGATTCTCTCTCCACGATCCTTATATCCTGGGGATACATAAATTCAAAACCGAACTGTTCATTGCGGTAAGTATCCCAACCTTCGGTATCAGGGTTAATTACTTTTTTGGTCTTCTTTTCTTTCGTTTCTTCTTCATGCAATATACCTTCCTCCTGCCCTTCGATCTCCTCCTTTACAATTTTCTTATCATCCGAAGGTGTCACCATCGCGAAATATGCCCCTACCAATGCCCCACCGATAACAAGAACGGCGATAACGGCAACGATAATATACTTGATCGCATTGGAGCCGTCCTTATGTGCATCTCCGCCGTTAAGATCCGTGGGGTCTTGGTTGACATCATCGGA
>PWND01000116.1 GCA_003557965.1 Bacteroidales bacterium
TCTCCCAAAGTAATATCCTTCTTTGGGCGAATTCTCAAATGTCGCCTCCGGAAACACAATAAAATCCAATTTCGGGTATAGCTCAATATACTTTTTACGGGTTTTCACAAAAGTTTCACCAATCAGATCATCTGAATCCTGGAAAAACAAATAATCAGCCTTTGCCATTTCCGCACCCATATTCCTGCAACGGTTAGCCCCCTTCGGCTCGCGGTCTCTTTTAAAAATCCTTATCCTTTCATCTTTTGCAGCATAACTTTCCAGCACTTCCCAGGTATTATCCGTTGAGCCATCATCCACCACAATCAACTCCCAATTGGGGTTGGTTTGTGCCAGCACTGAATCTATGGCTTCGGCCACCAGGGCGGGGCGGTTGAAGACGGGGATGATGATGGTGATGAGGGGGGCTTGCATGGACTTATAGGTTATTTTTGGTTTTTTACTGCATTTTTGATCACCTCGCTTAAAATTCCTAAGTGTTTATCCAAATTAAAATTATTAGAAATATTTTTCTTCCCTTCTTTACCCATCTTTACTGCATAGCTGCGATCATCAAGCACAGCTTTCATATAAGCAGCCATTTCATCAACATTATGCTCTTCACATAGCAAGCCCGTTTTACCATGTATGATTACATCAGGAATACCGGCATGAAGGGTACTGATTACAGGCAAACCAGCAGCACTTGCTTCAAGAATTGAAACCGGAGTACCTTCCATATCGCCACTTTGCGCAGTTATAGAATGTTGAACATAGGCTCTTACTGTTTTCAAATAATTAATAAACTCTCCTTGAGTAATTATACCAGGGAACTCAACATTTTCATCTAATGAAAAGTATCTTACGAGGTTTTTACAGGCACTAAGTAAGATACCATCACCTGCTAAAATTAATTTTGCATCAGGATGAAAATCTAAGATCTTTTTGAAGGCCAATAATGTGTAATAAGGTGCTTTTTTATCTACAAACCTTCCAACACTGATTAAATTCTTACTGCTACCGATGGTTTCGACCGAATAAAAAATTGGATCTGGCCCATATGTGTTATACACTACTTTTTCTGCCGGGCAACCCAAACTTAATATTTTATTCTCCATTACCTTACTTACAACAATAACTGCTGAAGCATATTCAAACATCTCAGCATATGAATCCTTATATTGCTCTATTATTTCATTCTTTGAAGCATCATAGCCATGAAAGTGAATCACCAAAGGAATATTTAGCTTGCGACAGACTTTCATAACGCATGCACCAGTTAATCCGTATTCAGCCAGCACACAATCAATTCTCTGCTTTTTTAATGATTTGTAAAAACCATCTTCAGCCCATGTAAATTCGGGATATTTGAATTTTAATCTTAATTGTCTTTTTACTCTATCGAAAAGACTTAAAGATACTAATTCTCCATTACCCTCAAGAAATCCTGGGATTAAGCCACCATAGTAGTACTTTACATTAACCCCGGGAATATTCTTATGTTGCTGGATGAAGGTTTCTGAATATGCTTTCTGACTTGGTGAGACTATTGCTAAATTCATTATTTAAAATATTGAAGTATTTTCCAGATAAATTTATTGGCTTTTGTTTTTAATCTTTTGCTCAGATAAGAATACTCAAAGGATTGTTTTTCATGATCATCAAAATAATCCCTAATCTCTGAAGAAAAAACTCTTGCTATCCTTTCTTTTCTAGTTTCAAATGGTATTTGCTTGGTCCTATATTTAATGTCAACATATTTCACTTTTTTAGCTATAAGACAATGAAAATAATCATTCGTATTCCAAATTGCTTTATTCTCAAAGTAAACTACCTCTCCACCTGATTTTACAGCGAAATCAACCATTTCTGCCAAACTAATGCTTTCATCCACTGGTTGAAGTCCTTCAGGCTTGTTTATTTTTAAAAAATCTTGATGATATTTAGTCGGGCAGCTAAAAAAATAATGGCAGTCTTCTGAACTAATTTTCATTAATGCTTCAATAAAGCTTTGTCTATGTTCCTGATGAATATGCTCAAACACATCAAGCATTACAATGTAATCAAATTTTTCATTTAAGTCAAAATCCGCCTGAGTAACATCTTTTTGTTGATAAATTATGTTTTGAGCACTAAATATTTTTTTTGCTATATCAATCGATTTGTTGCTTAAATCTACGGCAACTATTTTTATATCTCGGAAGTTTCTATGCAAATAATAACTTGCCCAACCAATACCACAACCTATTTCTAATACATTTTTTGCACTTTGGGGCTTTCTGTCTATCATTTCTTGGATTGCAGAAGTTGCACGTGGATTGCCATTCAAATAATCCGTTAATAATTTCTTTTGAAATTTATTATAATACTCAGTTGGTTCAGTCATTATTTCTCTCAAATTTTCTTTGATTCCCAATAATTTTTCTCAACATAAACTGCATGTTTTGAATACCAATAATAATCTCTTAATTCATTAAAAACTTTTACTTCAAAACCACAAACAGAATCAATAGTTTCAAATTTTGTTTTGTTAGCTTTATTCGCAAAATGAACTTTCAGGTAGTAATTATCTGGATAAAGCATGCATTTAGGAATCACAGAACGAAGCAAATATGTTCCCTCTTCTTCACAAAAAGGATTTTCTTCATAAAGATTCAAAACATGAATTACCGACTGCTCCGATGAATTGTAAATCTGATATGATAATGCGGGTGACTCTATTTCAAAAGGGGTATAGATTTCAAATTCTATTTCAAGTTTTTTTGCATGCTCCTGTATATTACCATTATGAGTTGTTTTAACCTCTACCCTTCTTATATATGGTTTATCAAAAAAATTATTTGATGACACATAGATGGCATCGATTATTTTTCTCGTAAGATATTGATTTATTACATCATTGGTTTTTGCATAATTTATCAAACTTCCATTTTCAAATAGAATAGATTGTTTTGTAAGAGCAGATACTGCCTGCATATTATGACTTACAAACAACACCGTCCTTCCCCCTTCCTGGCTTACATCCTGCATCTTCCCAATGGCCTTTTTCTGAAATTCCGCATCTCCTACAGCCAATACTTCATCCACCACCAGAATATCCGGTTCCA
>PWND01000092.1 GCA_003557965.1 Bacteroidales bacterium
CAATATTCTTACATCTAATTACTGCCATACAATCCAAAAGGTTTACCAATGCCTGTATGTTATTATTATAATAAAACAGCGGTGATCTTACTGATTCTCCAACAGATTTTAAAGCAGCAAAATGAATAACTCCGTCAACTTTATTATAAGTATTAAAAAAGCTACGGAGTTTTGCATGATCACATAAATTAATTTTAAAGAAATCGGGTTTTTTGCCGCTTATTTTTTCTATTTGGGAAATAATTTGATGCCTTGAATTAGACAGGTCATCTATAATCACCACATCAAACCCCATTTTTTGGAGTTCGACAACGGTGTGAGAGCCGATATAACCAGCTCCTCCTGTGACGATAATTTTTTCAGCCATAATTAAAAGCTCCAGTATTGAATGTTATTAATTTTATTTCTGAATATTCCTTTAATGTCTACTAAAATAGGTTGTTTTGTTTTACTCATTAATTTTTTAAAATCTTCTTCCGTATATTCATAATAGGGTGCATGATTAACTGCAACCACAACAGCATCATAATCATTTTTGGGTTTGTCAATTAAAGAAAAATCATATTCTTCTTCAATTTCCTTACTATCAGCATAAGGATCAACCACATCAACATGAGTCCCATATGATTTTAGTTCACAAATAACATCAGCGACTTTTGAGTTTCTAATATCCGTAACGTTTTCTTTAAAAGTAGCACCCATAACAAGAATTTTGCTCTGCAATATGTTTTTCCCGGCAGCAATAAGTTTTTTTACAAGTTGTTTTGCTGCATAAAAACCCATTGAATCATTAACAAACCTGCCTGAGTTAATAATTTGAGGGTGATATCTGAATTCTTTCGCTTTATATACCAGGTAATAAGGATCTACTCCAATACAATGACCTCCTACCAAGCCGGGGAAAAATTTCAAAAAGTTCCACTTTGTGCCGGCAGCCTCCAAAACATCATAAGTGTTTATATTCATTCTGTTAAAAATAATTGAAAGCTCATTCATTAATGCGATATTTACATCTCTTTGAGTATTTTCAATAATTTTTGCTGCTTCTGCAACTTTTAAAGAAGGTGCTTTATGAACACCTGCCTTAACTACTAGTTCATAAGTTTTAGCAATATTTTCCAGCGCAACATCATCATTGCCAGAAACTACTTTCACTATTGTTGTGATTGTATGTTCTTTATCACCGGGGTTAATCCTTTCAGGGCTGTATCCCACTTTAAAGTCGGTGCCACATTTTAAGCCTGATTGCTTTTCTAAAATAGGGATACAATCTTCTTCTGTACATCCGGGATAAACCGTTGATTCATAAACAACATAGTCTCCTTTTTTAAGAGCCTTGCCTACCGCTTCAGACGCAGATAATACCGGAGTAAGGTCAGGGAGATTATAATTATTAATCGGGGTTGGAACTCCAATGATATGAAAGTTTGCTTTCTTTAAATCTTCAGGGTTTGATGTAAAATAAATATCTGTTCCATTAAAATCTTCAGAACATAGTTCATTATTCGGGTCAATTTTGTTTTTCATTTTTTCAACCCTATCAGCTTTAATATCAAAGCCAACAACTTTTATTTTTTTTGCAAACTCCAGTGCAATTGGCAAACCAACATAGCCAAGGCCGATAACTGATAATACAGCATCCTTTTTTAATAGCTTATCGTATATGTTCATCATTAGTTTTAGATTTCTTGTGTTTATTATTTTACAAATATATTTCTTTTTCTTTATGTTAAATGGGTTGAGTTAAGCATTTATTTAGCTTTCAGATTATATATCCTTTCAATAATTTCAACAACCTTTAATCCCTCTAAGGCATTCGTTGTTATAGTAGTGTTTCCCTTTAAAACATCAATTACGTTCTGAATAACAAAATGATGATTAGCAGCACTACCTTTGTAATCGCCATAGTCGTTAGGTGGCTCACATGGTTCAATTTTCGGCATTTCGTAATCATCAATGTGACAATATTCAACTTCATTCATATATTGTCCGCCAATTTTTACACTGCCTTTCTTGCCTATAATTGTCAGGCTCGATTCAAGATTTTTGTCCCACACTGAAGTTGAGTAGTTAATTGAGCCCATGCCTCCATTTACAAATTTAAAACTAACTACTCCGGAATCTTCAAAGTCAGTAAGGTTTTTATGTGTGAAATCATCAAACTTACCCTGAATATCTTTAATATCTCCAAAAAGCCAATATATTATATCAACAAAGTGTGAGAACTGAGTAAACAAAGTACCGCCATCAAGTTTTTGGGAACCTTTCCAAGTATCTTTTTTATAATATCTTTCATCTCTGTTCCAATAGCAATTAACCTGAACCATAAAAATATCACCAAGTAGTTTTTTTTCAATTACATCTTTTATCCAAATTGATGGAGGGCTATACCTGTTTTGCATAACAAGAAAAACCTGTCGCGACACTTGTAATGATTTGTATATAACTGCTTCGCAGTCCTGCTTTGTGAGCGCCATAGGCTTTTCGCATACAACATTTATCTTTTTGTCTAATGCCAGTAGACTTTGCGAAGCATGAACGCCATTTGGTGTGCATATACATATCACATCCAAATCATCTTCATTTTCAAGCAATTCTTCAATTGATAAGTAATAAGGAACATTGTATTTATCAATATCCAATTCCTTTTTTGGTTTTATATCACATAAGGCAGCCAGTTCAGCCTGGCTGTTGAGAGTTATCATTTCTGCATGTCTTTTGCCAATATGGCCGCATCCTACCACTGCAAACCTGATTTTATCTTTCATTATATTCATCAATAAGTGATTTAGTTAGTTTCTTGTCTTAATGTAGCAAAAAAATCATATTTTTCTTGTATTACACTTTTTACAATTGTTTGTTAAGCAGCCTTTTATTTTTGCTTTTCAACTTTTCCATCTTTAAAAAAGTACTTATCATTACTTTCCGGACACACAGCATATCCTTCCGTGTTAAACTCCAACCTATGCCCATATTCACTCATCCAGCCTATTTGTTTTGCAGGGTTGCCAACTACCAAAGCATACGGAAGCACACTCCTTATTACTACTGCACCTGCCCCGATAACGGCATATTCAC
>PWND01000034.1 GCA_003557965.1 Bacteroidales bacterium
TAAAAAAGCTGGAAGAAATAGGAATTGGAAAGAAACAGATTAACTTCAGGCTGAGAGATGCAATCTTTAGCCGCCAAAGGTATTGGGGAGAGCCATTCCCTGTGTACTACAAAGACGAGATTCCTTATGTTCTCGATGTGAATGAACTACCCTTAGAATTGCCCCCTGTTGATGCATATCTTCCAACCGAAAGCGGACAACCTCCTCTTGCCAGGGCAAAAAATTGGCAAACAAAAGACGGCTATCCGCTTGAGTGTAACACAATGCCGGGTTTTGCCGGCTCAAGTGCTTATTACACAAGATATATGGATCCAACGAATGACAAGGAACTGGTTTCGAAAAAAGCTGTTGAATATTGGAGAGATGTTGACTTATACATAGGCGGCGCGGAACATGCAACCGGACACCTGATCTATGCAAGGTTTTGGAATAAATTTTTGTATGACATTGGAGTTGTTGTAGAGCAGGAGCCATTCAAAAAGCTTATCAACCAGGGAATGATACAAGGCCGCTCAAACTTTGTATATCGCGAAAAAGGCGCAAACAGATTCGTATCTTATAATCTTAGGAAAGATTACGAAACAATTCCTATTCATGTTGATGTTAATATCGTGCAGAATGATATCCTTGATGTAGAAGCGTTTAAAAACTGGAACCCTGAATACAAAGATGCCGAATTTGTGCTTGAAAACGGCCAGTTTATTTGCGGCTGGGAGATTGAAAAAATGTCGAAATCCTTTCACAATGTTGTTAACCCTGATGACCTGATTGAAAAATACGGCGCAGATACACTCAGAATTTATGAAATGTTCTTAGGTCCTATTGAGCAGGCAAAACCATGGGATACTAACGGAATAGAAGGAGTTTTCAGGTTTATCAGAAAGCTGTGGCGTCTGTTTCATAACAATGGAGATGCAGTTAGTCTTTCTAACGAAAAAGCCACCGAAGCAGAATTAAAAATCCTGCATAAAACAATAAAAAAAGTCAGTGAAGATATAGAAAGGTTCTCTTTTAATACATCGGTAAGTGCATTTATGGTTTGCGTGAATGAGCTCACGGATTTAAAGTGTAACAAAAAAGAAGTTCTTGAATCTTTGATAATTATACTTTCACCTTTTGCTCCTCATATTTGCGAAGAGTTATGGAATCTTGCAGGGAATAATACAACCATTGTCGATGCAGAATTCCCGGTTTACTCTGAGGAGTACATAGCTGAAAACACCCTAGTTTACCCTGTATCTTTTAATGGGAAAACCAGGTTTAAGGTGAACTTACCGGCATCTATGAGTCCGGCTGAAATTGAAGAAAGTGTGCTGAATCATGAAGAAACAGAAAAATATCTGCAGGGGAAAAAGCCAATAAAGGTTATTGTGGTGCCTAAAAAGATTGTTAATATTGTTATGCCTAAGTAGTTTTAAGAAATACTGCTTTTCACATTGGCATACTTTATGCTTTATGGTTTTTGGAAATTAATATTCTGCCTTTTTATTTTAAGGTATGATTAAGGCAAAACCCAAAAATTAGAAAAAATGAATACAATAAGAAAATCTCTGTTGCTCCTTGTTGTTGCCTTTTCAATATCAACAACTTCTATTGCTAATGATCTTCGTACAGTTGACAACACATCTTTTCAAACAGGCGAAAAAATTGTCTATCGTGCGTTTTATGATAGCTGGTTGTTAAGTAATATTACTGCCGGAGAGGCCAGCTTAGAGATTATGGAAGAGCCTGTTGAAATTGCCGGCAGAAACGCTATGCATGTTGTTGGCATCGGTAAAACCCGTGGGTTGTTCAACCTGTTTTTCAAGGTTGTAAACAGGTATGAAACGTTTATTGATGATCAAGCCATTGCCCCCCTGGTTTTTATCCGAAGAATAAACGAAGGAGGATATGTTAAAAATCAGGATGTGGTTTTCAATCACTTTACTAATGAGGCAGTTAGTAACACGGCAACTGTTGACATTGCTCCATATGTACAAGATATAATTTCAGCCTTTTACTACGCACGAACATATGATTTCACTGATGCCAAGATAGGGGATGAGTTTGATGTTACGTTTTTTCTTGATGATTCTGTTTATGTTTCAAAAATAATATATGATGGAAAAGAAGTTGTAACAACCGGACTTGGCACATTTAACACTCTTAGGTTTAAGCCTATGGTTCTAACAGGAACGGTTTTTAAACAGCCTTACCCAATGACATTATGGATTACTGATGACAAAAACAAAATCCCGGTGATGCTTGATTCCGGAATTTTGGTTGGAAGTGTTAAGCTTGAATTAATGGACTATAAAGGACTTAAAAATCCTGTTACATCCAGAATAAGATAATAAAGAGTAAATTTCCGATAATAAGGTTAATAATATTGCGAGTATAAAAAAAGGGGCATAATGCCCCTTTTTTTTGAAAAACCAATCTAATTTTACATCATGCCGCCCATGCCGCCCATTCCTGGATTCATTGGTGGCATTTCAGGCTTGTCTTCCTTAATTTCAGAAACAACGCACTCAGTTGTCAGCAACATAGCTGCAATAGATGCTGCGTTTTCAAGAGCTACACGGGTTACTTTTGCAGGGTCAATAACACCTGCTTTATATAGCTTCTCAAATTGTTCTGTTCTTGCGTTAAATCCGAAATCATCTTTTTCTTCTTTAACTTTTTGAACTATGATAGAACCTTCAATTCCGGCGTTAGCAACAATCATTCTTAATGGCTCTTCAAGGGCTCTGCGAACAATAGCTATACCGGTTGTTTCATCTTCATTAACGCCATTAAAGCCTTCTAATGCATCAAGAGCGCGAATGTATGCTATACCACCACCCGGCACGATTCCTTCTTCAACAGCTGCTCTGGTTGCATTAAGAGCATCATCAAATCTGTCTTTCTTCTCTTTCATTTCAACTTCACTTGCTGCACCAACATATATAACAGCAACACCACCTGAAAGCTTAGCAAGACGTTCTTGAAGCTTTTCTTTATCATAATCGCTGGTTGTGTTTTCAATTTGTGCTTTTATTTGGTTTACGCGTGCAGTGATAGTATCAGAACTTCCTTTACCACTAACAATAGTAGTA
>PWND01000356.1 GCA_003557965.1 Bacteroidales bacterium
CCGCCTGCATTCCATAGCCTACACGTTCCCCACAAACAGCAACATTAATGCGTTATTGGCCGGTCTCAATCAATTGGATTGGTTCTGCATGGAACAGGACAAACAAACCACAGAAACTGACGATTGGGTGTACTGCTTTTCTGAAATTGAAATGGAACAGTATAACCGGGAATTTGGTGAAGGTTCGTATGAACTGAGCTTATTTCGGCAAATTCATCCTGATGCAATTCGTATTGAAGTCTGGCGTAAAAAGTATCACAGTAACGCGAGACTTCTGGAAAAAGAGCTCATCAACCGCAGAGACATCATCGGTCAACCGAAATCTGCCGGGCCATGAACAGGTATTCTGATATCATCAAAAATTGGTTCCGGAATCTCAACCCGATCGATATTGCCCTGATCATGACACTGATCCTGATTTTCACCTATATGGAGGAGGCTCTAAATCTCCGCAGGATTGTGCAGTATACATCAGCAGGAGGTCTGTTGTTCTATCGATATATTGGCAGAAGCCCGTGGTACTGGCTTATCGTTACCGCACTGATGACATACGGGCACGCCCATTTGTGGTTCTCAATCGACAATCACAAATATTTGATGACCTATTGGAGCCTTGCTATAACCCTTTCACTTTTTCTCAAAGAGCCACAAGACGTCCTGAAAAAAAACGCCACCCTGCTTATCGGCCTCTGTTTTCTCTTTGCAACCCTTTGGAAAGTGATAACACCAGAATATATGAACGGCTCCTTTTTTGAATTTTTATTGATTGGTGGAGACAGCCGGTTTGAAGCGTTTTCGATTTTTCTAACGGGTATATCGGCAGAAACTATTGAGCAAAACAGGGAAATCATCCGAAGTATATCTGCCAGTGCAGAACCGGCTTTGGAGCTACAAGCCTGTGGCAGGGTACGGGTGGTAGCTCTGTTTCTTACCTGGTGGACAGTTTTCATAGAAGGAGCCATTGCACTGCTTTTTCTATTTGACAGACACCGCTTATTTAAAAAAGGCAATCTCAAAAACTACGTTTTGTGGCTCTTTATTTTATCCACATACCCGGTTGCCTCGGTTATCGGGTTTGCCTGGCTGATTACTGCGATGGGAACAGCGCAAATATGCAGTGAGAATAACAGGCTAAAACTTGGCTATTTGTTACTTTTTCTGCTGCTGGCATTTTTTAGCGAACGGGCTATTTCTTATTTAAAAGTAGTTGGCGGGCTTTTTTATTTTTAATCACTGCACAGTAGAGACCAACATGTTAATGATGTAAAAACAAAATGTATGCGATAGAACTGTTTATTTATCTGGTTTTAATTATTGCATTTTATTTAGTGGCAAACCTGCATGAGGATTTCAAGAAATTAGGTGTTGCTCATAAAAGTATCCTCTGTCTGTTTGTTTATTTGCTGGTGATTGGGCAGGTTAACAAATCTTCACAGCATACCTACCCATTTGCTGTTTGGGGCATGTACTCCCAGGTAAACCCAGCTCAATATTATACAGAATACATTATTGAACTGGATAATGGAGAGGTTAAACATTATCCATTTGAATTGATTTCATTTACTTCGCAACGGTCGTTTATGCGAAAGTTAGATCGATTTACATTTCCTCCAGATAAAAAAACCGACCGGGATATAATTGACCAAACACTGGAAGCACTTGTTCAAATTTACCAAGTGAGCAATCCGGAACAATCCATCATTACTTTCAGGGTAAATCGCGTACACATATCACTTGCAGAACAGGGTAGCGGGTTTTCAATATCCGTCCATACCGAGCATGAAAAAACGTTTGAGAAATGACAACGCATATTTTCAAAAACTCAACAGCTAAAGATCTCGGAATTCTTCGGGTTGCAATATTTGGTGCATGGTTTGTTATAATCCTGTTATCGCCCATCTCAAATTATGCCCTACTGCCCATCGATCTGTTTGAACCGATTGGTATTTATTCATTTATTTTTTTAAATCAGAATGTGTTTGTAACGGAGGTGCTGTTATCAGAATCGTTTTTGATGATTTTAAAACTAACAACTTTAACCGGTTGTCTGCTGGCATGTGTTGGAACCAAATATTTCCGTTTTATTTCTATTCCAACTGTAATCATGCTTTTTCTAATTGATAGCGTCATCAAAGGTTTTAGTGGAAGTGTTAATCATGCAGAGTTAGTTATACTTTATTCAGCATTTATTATTTCAATTTTTCCCTCTGGTGATGGATTTAATTTATTTACATCCGTAAAACATTCTAAGCAAAACATAAATTATTCAGCTTCTATTTTTTTAGTAGCCACTATTTTGTGTTTTAGCTATTTATTTATTGGCATCCATAGATTACTTCACGGTGGAATTGAACAGTTTTTCAACAATGCCCTTGAGATACACCTTATAAAAAACAGTTTTTTTTATACAAAATATGGTTTTGATTTCGGTTTGCTTGTAGTTTCATCTAAACATCTCTTAATGTTATTTAAAATGGGTTTTTTCGTCATAACCGTTTTGGAAGTATTATCCCTCTTCATCCTGGTCAACAAACCCTTCCGTATTCTCTGGTTAAGTGTTATGATACCGTTTCACGTTCTTTCGCTGTTGACCATGAACATTTTCTTTTGGGAAAATCTGGTGTTGATTGGGGTTTTGTTTTTGGTAGTGAGTTGTGAAGGAAAGAAAACAGAATAACAGAGTAACGGACGAACGGAGTAACAGAATAAGTTTTTTCTATTAAAATTCAGAACTTTCACAATGCTTACAACTTCATCGGTTATTCTGTTAGTCGGTTTATCTGTTATTCTGTTTAAAAATCCCGGCCGTTGTTTATGAGTCGTGAGGGTAACAGACGAACAGAGTTGACAGGCAGTGACGGGAATTATGCTGAGAGTGAAAGAACTTCTACAGTGCTATGTTTTTGTTTCGCCTCTTTCACGATTTTTTCTACTCTTTCAACCGATTCATCTTCAATCCATTCCATTCCACATAATGAGCAAACAGTGGCCGGTACATTTCTTACAACAACCACGCCGCTGCCAAAATCAACAGTAACTGTGGTTTCACCTTTTTCAAGCTCACCGGAG
>PWND01000190.1 GCA_003557965.1 Bacteroidales bacterium
TGTGCAATTCCGAAAGTAAGAAATATTATTATGTGAAAATTCAGCATCGCTATCCGGGTATGAATGAAAGCTAACATTGCGCCAGTTATTCCTGAAAATTGCATCATTAGCTTGTACTATACCGCCATTATTCCACCAGTTGTCGTTTACTCCTCTCACCAGAACCCCATATTTGGAGTTTTCTATTATTGCACCGTTTTTTAATATCAATGCTCCTTGGTATTCAAAGGTTTGAGGCTTATCACGGTCGCCTTCAACGTAGATGCCGTGCCATATATCACCTAAAGGGTTTGTAATTACTCCTCCATCAACAATAAGTTTACCACCGGGTTTAACAATTATCCTGGTATCCTTAAGCATTGACAATAAACAAGTTATTTCTAAAGTTACTTCCGGTTGAATAATTATATCACCTTGTACAACCGTTGCCATATCCCAAACTGTGTTTGTAGAAATTATGACATTATAGTCAGAATTACCTGGAAAACTATTGAGATACCTCATCCTAACAGGATTACTTGATAAAACTCTGTGTAAATGACCAATTTGAAGTGGAGCTAACCAACTCTTATTAGCATTATAGCCCATCATATTATTTGAACAATGCTCATCACTTGCTGGAGAACACCAAAGGTTTGATTCAGGACAATAAAGTTGTGGATAAAACCTATTATATTCTGATATATTGCAAGGGGGCTCTGGATAGCTACCACTAAATGTATGACGAAATCCAAAAACATGGCCTAATTCATGACCGATAAGTGGATTAACAATCCATGGACGGCCTCCAGCAGTTTGTTCATAGTCATAAAATATATTATACATTAAAACTTTACCAATATATGGGGGTTCTGTGTTAGAAGATCCCATAGGCCCATAACCGCTAATACTAGTACTTCCATCATTTGGGTGATAACCGGTAGGGAGCAGGAAAATGTTTATTTCTGTTTCAGTATTAATCCCAAAATTATTTTCACAATAATTTCCGAATATAAAGTGATTTCCAAGCCCATTAATATCATTTAATCCTCCATCATCTTGATGAAAATAAATGTTTTCGAGAGAAAATTGAATGCGGCTATCTTCTACATAATATTCTCCAACAATTCCTTGGTATAAAGGAGGGGCTAAGCTTTTAAAAATTCCATTAACACTACCACTCCATGTATCATTAAACATTCTATTCAAATAATGCAAATGATCAGGATTATTTTCTACAAAATTATTATTCCCATTTTCATCCTGAATTACTTGTAAATTAACTCTAATGTATTTTATCGGGGTATTGGGATTAGGTATGAAATTGTAATTATATAAAGAATCATTAGTAAAAAAAGCCGTATTTAAACAATCGGAGTTTTGATAAGGAAACCCCCTTAAGACCAATGTGTCATTTTTATCCACGGGGGGGTAAAACATTCGCCAAAATTTTGCGACCAAGTATTAGACATTAATATAAAGGTCATTGCTAAAAATGATAATATTAACTTTTTCATAATGTTTTAGTTTAAAATTAGACTTACTTTAATTATTATTCTTTCTCTTGCTTTTAATTATTTTATGAGTTTCTGTTTTCTCGTTGTAATAAATAATTTTTATTAAATAAATACCATCAGGCAAGTTACTAATATCCAATTTGTTTTCTTTTAATTTTAAAAAGTAGCGTTTACCGGTAATGTCATACACGTACACATCCCGAATATAAAGACCATTATCCTCAATAAATACTACTCCATCAGTAGGATTTGGAAAAATTACCGTTTTGGCAGTCCGAAGGATATTTTCAGAACTTAAGTATAACCAAGTAGAATCACCAAGTGCTACCCAGTAAGTTGCTAGGGGATTCCCTTCAATATCTGTATAATAACAAAAATATACGCCCCAATATTCTTCAATTGGATGTTCTTCCCAATTATCAGGATAATTTGCAGTAAATGTAACCTGATCTTGCTCATGTAGAACTTTTCTGCCTAAATTGCTATAATACCCTCCATGGTCCCACCAAAAATTTTTATTTAAAGATGTAAATAAACTACCGTTTAATTCAGGATTGTCAAACAACTCAGGGTCCCACATTGCTGTAACTGGCCAATGAATAGCGTGAATATCAATATTTACAATTTTTTTAATTGTATTCACAATTTTTTTCTTTGAATGGTATAACTCATATTCATAATTCCAGCTTGCACCATTAATATCGACTTGATTTGTAATCCTTACATCAAATATTGAATCAAAGGGTATGTCAACGATATTAACTTCTCCAAAATCGGGGTTGATAGTGTCACGTGATCCATTGGGGTCATAGCCAATGGTTATTGTATCGCGGTTTCCCTCTGCATCTTCAAAATACATCTGGAAACTGAATTCTTGTGAAACCAGGTTATTGAAAAGAAAGAAAAGAAACACACAAAAAAGTATTTGTTTTTTCATAATTTGTAATTTTTTAGTTAAAAAAAATAGTTCTTATCAACAAACATAATGTTTGAGCAGTGAGTAAACTTTTTAATAGATAAAAAGCAGAAAAGAGAGAAAAATTTCATCCTGATAGATAAAAAAACACAATCACCGGAAAGTGGTTTTTGATGTAATGCTTATTGTCAGGTTATTTTCATAGGCAAAATTGTTGGGTTAATACTAATTTTTACTGCGAAAAATACATAAAATCTTAATAAAAACAAAACAATTTAAATAAAATCAAAAATAATTTTTTTAATTGGTTGATAGGGAAATGTGATAATGTGATAATGTGATAATGTGATAATGTGCCAATGTGCTAATGTGCCAATGTGCTAATGTGCCAATATGCTAATGTACTAATTAGTAATTAGTTAATTGGAAAATTGGTTGATTGGTTGTGATTGGGAAAATAGTTGATTGGGAATTGGTGGATTTGGGATGTGGTTATCGGATTGCGGATGTAAAGCTGAAAGGTGAAAGCTCAAAGGTGAAAGGATTCAAGGTTAAAGTTGAAAGTTCTCGTTCTTTAAGTTCTCTCAGTTCTCTATGTCTATCAGTCTTTCAGTCTCTCAGGTTTAGCTCTTGGCGTAACTTTGCTAAAACCTTTGCGCACATTGCGGTTAAACCACTTTTCTTAAAACCGCTAAGAACGCCATGCACTCGCAATGGACGCAAATAAACCAGCCTCAGCCTAATCCTCAATCTCAACCTTCCTTTCACCTTTCAGCTTTGAGCTTTGAGCTTTAAAAGGTCTTTGGGGGCTTCGTATCTCAAGAATATGGTGTCCTTTCCGCATATTAACAACTGTATCCCTTTACCACAGATGTGTCAATATATATTCTCTGTTTCATACTTCAAATATACGAAGAATTGTCCTTTTTTAAACATCTCCGAAGTCCCTTGTATGCAGCGGCTTAGCCTTGTGGCCAACATTTACATATCTGTAAAAAACCCTACTTCATACCTCTTCTTTCCAGTAATGGCTCAATTGATGGTTCTTCGCCCCTGAACTTTACATAAGCCTCCATTCCGTGATAAAGGTTATTCTTGGCCAGGATATACTTTCTGAATTTCTCAGCCAGTTCCCTGTTAAATAGATCGCCTGATTCTTTAAAAGCATTAAATGCATCGGCGTCTAACACACCTGCCCATAAATAAACGTAATAGCCTGCTGCGTAGCCTGTGCCAAATATATGCCTGAAATATGTGGTTCTGTACCTTGGAATAATTTCGTCAATTAATCCTATTCTGTTCATTGATTTTCTTTCAAATTCGTTTACATCAATGTTGTCAACATCTGTAAAGTCGGCAGTATGCCAATCCATATCCAGTAATGCTGCAGCAACATATTCAGTAGTTTTAAAGCCCTGGTTAAAATGTGAGCTTTGAATAAGCTTATCAATTAACTCGTCGGGAATAGGTTCTCCGGTATCATAGTGAAATGCATATTTCTTTAGCATTTCGGGTTCTCCTGCCCAGTTTTCATAAATTTGAGAAGGCAGTTCAACAAAATCCCGGGGGACGCTTCTGCTCGTTCTTCTGTATCGTCCTTCGGCAAAAAAGTTGTGCAAAGCGTGTCCAAACTCATGAAAATACGTTGTAACCTCGCTCCAGCTTAATAATGCAGGTTTGTCTCCACTTGGCCGTGAAAAATTCATAACAATAGTTACAACAGGTGCTATTCTTTCGCCGTTTTCCCAGGCACCTGCCCTATATGTTCCGCACCATGCTCCTCCTCTTTTACCGGATCGTGGGTGCGGGTCAATAAACAATATTCCCAGATGGCTGCCATCTTTGTCTAATACTTCATAAGCCTCAACCTCTTCATGATAAACAGGGACATCAGGCTGCTTAACAAATTCTAGCCCAAACAGCTTATTAGCAAGTAAAAAGTTTCCTTGCTTCACGTTTTCAATGGCAAAATACTCGCTTATTTCTGACTCATCAAGGTCATACATCTCCTTTCTAAGCTTCTCAGCATAATACCACCAATCCCACGACTGTAGTTTAAAGTCTCCACCTTCTTTATCAATGATTTCCTGCATTTGGCCTCTTTCCTTTTTTGCCCTTGCTATAGCAGGCTCCCATACTTCATAAAGAAAATCATAAACATTATCCGGGTTTTCTGCCATTTGAATATCCAGAAAAAATTCAGCATAGTTATCAAATCCTAAAATCCTGGAAGCTTCTCCCCGAAGTTTCATTAATTCTGCAAAAAGCTCCTTATTATCATACTCATTTTCATTATCACCCCTCATATAGTATGCTTTAAACACTTTTTCACGCAAATCACGTCTTTCGGAGTGTTGTAAAAATGGAATCCAGCTAGGGTTATGCAGTGTAATCACATACTTACCTTCCATGTCGTTTTCTTTTGCTGCGTCTGCCGCTGCTGATCTGACAGAACCAGGTAGCCCGGCCAGATCTTCTTCCGTTTCAAGTACCAATTTAAAGTCATTGGTTTCATTTAGCACGTTTTCACCAAGCTCAAGAGAAATCATAGACATCCTCTCATTAATTCCCATAAGCTTTTCGCGCTTTTCTTCAGGTAAAGCTGCACCTGAACGCTCAAAGTCTCTGTAAGTTCTTTCAACAACTATCATCTGCTCTTCATCAAGGCCAAGTTCATGCCTTTTATTATAAACCTTTTGCACACGTTCAAAAAGATCCTGGTCGAACCTTATTGAATTACTATGTGCTGAAAACTTTGGGCTCAATTCACGAGCAATTTCATTCATCTTTTCATTAGTGTTATCACCCCTAACACCATAAAAAACAGAACTAACACGGCGTAATAAATCTCCTGACTCATCATAAGCTACAATAGTGTTTTCAAAGTCAGGCTCGTCCGTATTATTTATTATAGCATCAATCTCTTCCCTGTGCTGCCTCATTGCCTCCTCAAAAGCAGGCATGTAATGGCTCTCATCTATAAGATGAAAGGGCGGAACATCAAATGGTGTATTATAGTCAGAAAAGAATGGATTTTCTTCCGACTTATCAGCTTTACAACCAACAAACATAATTTTTAATGAAATAATTAATAATAAAAATAAGCGCATAATGATTAATTTTTTTGAGTAATGTGTTTTTTTAATTAATTACAAATGTAAAACTATTTAATCCTAAATACCTGATTTTTAATTTTTTTATGATTAAAAATATAATGCTTAAAATATTATTTATACATCCATTTTCCTTTAAAAAAAATTACTTTTGTATATAAATAGAAATTTATGTTCCTGGAAAAATTATCACTATTAAATTTTAAAAACTACAAAGAAGCAGAGCTTGATTTTTGCGATAAAGTAAACTGCTTTACCGGGAAAAATGCGTCTGGAAAAACCAACCTCCTGGATGCTATATATTACCTTTCTTTTTGCAAAAGTTTTTCGAATCCGATAGATACTCAAAACATATTGCATGACAGTGATTTTTTTTCTGTACAAGGTGTTTATAGAAATAACGGAAAAACAGATGAGCTTCACTGTGCTATGAAGCGCAACCAGAATAAAGTATTTCGCTTAAACAAAAAAGCCTATGAAAGGCTTTCCGACCATATAGGCCTATACCCGCTGGTATTAATACATCCGGCCGACGGGAATTTGCTTCTTGGTGGAAGTGATGAACGGCGAAAATTTATTGATGGTGTTATTTCTCAATACAATAAGGAGTATTTGCATGAGCTCTTACAGTACAAAAAAGCCCTGGCCCAAAGAAATACCTTGCTTAAAGTATTTGTTGAGAAGAGGTATTTTGACGAATCCTCGCTTGAAATATGGGACCAGCAATTAATTTCGAAAGGAACTTATATATACGAACAGAGAAAAGACTTTTTCAAGAGTTTTTTACCTGTATTTTCTGAAAACTATAGCTTCTTAACAAATAACGAGGAAAAAGTTAGTATAAACTACATTTCACACCTTAATGATAACAGCTTTGAAAGTTGTTTGCAGAACTCACGCAACAACGACAGGGCAGCACAGTTTACAACAACCGGCATACATAAAGACAACCTGGAATTTTTGGTTAACGGGTATCCTGCAAAAAAATTTGGCAGCCAGGGACAGCAAAAATCATTTGTTATTGCTTTGAAACTTGCCCAGTTTGTATTTACGAAAAATGTAAAAGGATTTAGCCCATTAATGCTGTTCGACGATATATTTGACAAACTTGATGAGTACAGGGTTACGCAACTAATGAAGCTGGTTAGCAAAAATACATTTGGGCAAATATTCATTACAGATACTGATGCAGAAAGGTTAAAGAATATTTGTTCTTCAATTAATGTAAACACCAGGATATTTACTGTTGTTAACGGGAGCATAAATGACAGCAAAGACTTGTAAGCATTACTGTTTTGTTACAAAAATAAACTGCTATTGCTATGATAAAAAAATCCAATGAGCAATCTTTAGGAGAAATCATTAACAACGTTATAAAAGAACTTCGGTGGAGTGATAAAATCAATCAGCAAAAAATCATTGCATCGTGGGAAAAGATCATGGGTTCATGTATTACTACTTACACTAAGAAAATTGTAATAAATAATGATGTACTTATTGTTTACTTAAAATCTGCGCCACTAAGGGAAGAATTAAACTACGCAAAAACCAAAATAATAGATAACATAAATAAAGAATTTGACTCTGTAGTTATTAAAGATATCGTTTTCAAGTAATTTGGAGCTCAAGACGGCTTTTCCGAATATTGTTTACTAATGCCTTAACACTTTCTTCATTTTTAAGCTTATCAAACTCGAATTTATCAATAAACACATTTACTTCTTCATCAAATTTATCTTCTAAAACTACTAGTTTTTGTTTTAGTCCATCCGAGTAAACCAGTTCTTCAAATCTTTTGACTTTAAACTCATAAATCTCACCTACTTTATAAAATGGATTTTCCGGCTCAAGGAAGTAATACCCTTCTGAAGTAAATTTATTAACCTTACAGCGTATTTTACTGCCAACTTTAATGTTATAATGATAGTAACATTTCTTTTTTAATAAATGCTTTTTATTATCAGGGCCTTTTAAAATAAAGTATGATAGATTATCGTTAGGGTTTACTTTTTCATCAATTACTAAAAAATCATACTCTTCACCCGTTTTCAGGCTTGAAAACATTTTAGATTCATCAGCAAGCCTGAGAAAAAGCATTCCTTTTTTTATTCTTTCCACCTGGCAAAGGATTTTATCAGAATCAAAATTTTTCAAATCAAACCCACCTGAACAAACGACTGTACGGCTTTTATTCAGCTTATCTTTAACGATAAAATACACTTCATCTTCATCCAGAATGTTTTTCCTTATGCCGGCTTCAACAACATCAAACTCATAGTTTTCATTTTCTTTATAAAATGGATGTTCGGGTTCCAAAAAAACACGCCCATTACAATTAATCTTATCAACCCTGCAATTTATAATTTGGTTTATCTGAAATCCATAATCCTCATAATAGCCGGCAGGCATAAGAATTTTGTATCCTTTAGGGTCAATTAACACATAGTATTCTTCTGATTCGCCTAAGGAAATTTTTTTTGCAATACGAAACGGATAATATTGGCCTTCTGATAATCGAAGGTTATTAATTTTTATAGATTTAATGTTCATTATGAAATAAAACTTATTGTGGCTGTATAAAAGCCGGCCTTACAACAATCACCATTTTTTTAATACACTTTCATGGGCCAGGTAGTCATTGTCTGAAAATAAAACCATCCTGACCAGCTTGATGTGCGATAAAAAAGGCACTTTTTCTTTTATTGCATTAAGAGCAACAGTAGCAGCTTCTTCAACAGGGTACCCAAAAATACCTGTTGAAATTGCGGGGAAAGCTATACTTTTTAATTCATGCTTTTCAGCAAGTTCCAGGGCATTATCGTAACAATTTGCAAGGAGTTTATCATGGGGCACATCTCTTTCATAAACAGGGCCCAAACAGTGTATTACATGTTTGTTGGGCAAATTGTAAGCCGAGGTTATAACTGCCTGTCCCGGTTTTATTGGCCCTAAAGAAACGGCTTCCTTTTCCAACTCATCGCCTGCTGCCTTGTGAATTGCTCCGGCAACACCGCCACCTTTACGCAAAAATGCATTAGCAGCATTAACAATGGCATCTATATCTGTTTGCCTGGTAATATCTCCCTTGACAATCTCAATAGTTAAATCCTGGAACTTTTTTTTCATAATGTATGTTGTTTTTTGTTATGAAACAGTTTTTTCAATTTTCTACAAGCCTTATATTTAAATTTAGCTTCACAGCTACATAGTAAATTTATGCTTTTACCACAAATACTTGTGATGCTTCATATTTCACAACTTTGATTTTTTCTCCTTTGTCAATATATCCCGTTAGCGCTGTTGCATCATAAACATCATCATCAATTTCTACTTTCCCGCTCGGCCGCATAACGGTAAAAGCCTCACCTGTTTTGCCTATTAATGCCTTAATGTTTGCATCCTCAGAAGAATAACCTGACTCTTTCTCCTGCACAGTATTAAGTGCTAATGACACCAGGTGGCTGCTTGTAAAGAGTTTTTTACTGATATATATAGAAATAGTAAGTGAAGCAAAAAATGAAATAATAACAATCATAAAAGCCTGGAAAATACTTATTGCAGGCACACCTGTAAAGTCGAAACCTCTGTTTTCAACCATTGCAAGTGCCAATCCGGTAATAATAAATACAGCACCCAGTACTCCGGTAACACCAAAGCCGGGTATGGCAAAAAGTTCAATTGCAATAAAAACAACGCCTAATCCAAATAAAAACAGTTCAAAATTAGAAGCGAGCCCTTCAAGATATAATGGAGCGAAATACAGTATCGCGGCAATTACGGCGAGTAAAATCGGGAAGCCAATTCCCGGAGTCTGAAGTTCGAAATAAATTCCTCCAAGAATAAGCATAATTAATAATCCGCTAACAACAGGGCTGATAAGAAAGTTTATAATATGGTCTATAAGCGTTAATTCCTGTTCAATAATAGTATAATTGATAATTCCGCTAAGCTTTATTACTTCATCAATATTTTCAGCAACACCTTCTGCAAATCCATGCTTTACAGCTTCTGTAGCAGTGAATGTAAGCACTTTTCCTTTTTCTATAATACCTTCTATTTCAATTGAAGGGTCAACCATTGCCTGTGCAATGTCAGGGTCACGCCCTTTGCTTTCAGCTGTTGAGCGCATCATAGAGCGCATATACGACTGGTATTTGTCCGGGACAACATCTCCCGTCTGGTCAACCACAGTGGCAGCACCGATATTGCCTCCCGGCCTGATATAAATCTGGTCGGCAGCAATAGAAATTAAAGCACCGGCTGATGCAGCATTATTATCAACATACACAATAACCGGTATTTTTGATTGCATTACCCTTGTCCTGATTGAATCAGCAACATCAACCATGCCGCCATAAGTATTCATGTGAATAAGAATAATATCTGCATTCAGGCTGTCAGCATCATCAAAAGCCCGCTGTGTTCGCCTTAATGCCGGCGCAGCGATATTTTCTTTAATATCATATTTAAATATCAGAAAATCCTTGTCAGGCTTTTCCAGTACAATGTCATTAATCCTGTCAGGCCTGCTTTCCGTAAAACCTGTAACGGCAATTAAGCCAATTATAAGCAAAATGCTTATTCGTAGTAACTTCATCTGATTAAGTTTTATATTAAACCAACCTAAAAAATTTATCCCGCCTGAAAGTTATTCCTGTTAGCAAAACCAACTGTCAAGGCTGTTTTTAGTTTTAGATAACAAATATATCAACTACGAATTTACAAAAAAGTTTCATTTGATATTAATACCATGAAGAATTATAAACATTTTTTTAAACGTTTATGTAATAAGATTGGAAAATGGAAACCACTCTAGATAGAAGGCATTCCTTCGTATTTTTGGATAAGTTCGGGCTTGCCGCAAAAATGAAAACTATGATTCATATGATCGCGCTCATCAAGGCCAATACGCCTGAAGACATCAGCCCATGTTTCAACATTGGCATAATTCAAAACCAATGGGCTATTTACTTTTTGGTTTTCCCACTCGGGATTATCTTTTACCATTTTTGCATAAACCAGTTCGGCATGGTTTTCAAATTCAGCATTGAATAAAAAAGCACGTTTTTGGCTGAAACAAGCCATTATGCGGGCAATAATCACATAAGTAAATACAAAAAAGTACCTGAAAAATGCTTTAAGATACCACCTGTCTTTAATACCATCTTCTTTCATCTTTTCATGAATTACCAATAAATGCATGAATTCATTATCCTGGGCATCTCTCCCCCACTCAATTACATTTTGAGCAGTTGCAACCTTTTCAGAATTAAAATACTTCCTTGTTTGTTTCATGTAATGACGAATTTCCCAGACTCTGTAAGGAATGCTTGCAAGAATCTCCAGTAATTTAGCCTTCGGAAGATTATCCTTTTTCCCTGCTACCATATCCATCCCAGCAAAGAATATTTTTGCCATCAAGCTGTATTTATACCTGGGGTTATCTAATGTGATTTGTTGCTCTTTTTTTAAATCTATTTTTCCTTGTTCCATAATAAACGATATTTAAAATTATTCCAATAATTAAGTATAAAAATACACTTTTTTCTTATGCCTGAAAACAAAATTATACTTTTTTCTGACAATATGTTGAGGGTGAGGGTTAGGTTAAGGTTAAAGAAGATGAAAAAGCTCAAAGTTCAAAGCTCAAAGGTGAAAGGTGAAAGTAATTTATCGCTTTTACCATGCCTTTCCTAATTTCAATGGGACCTCTCACTAACGTTACTAATGACAACATTTTCAAAATGCTTTGTCCAATGGTGTAAAAAACAGTTTTTTACGGACAGGTCAAGCCCTGTCCTTACGGTTATCACGTTATATAATATACTGGCTGGTCAAGCCCAGCCAATACAATAATTACTTCACATTTTTATATTTTGACTTTCTTTAATTAATTCATTATTCTTATATAATTTTCTAATTTATGAGAAAAAAATGTATAGGTCGGGCTTGACCGACCTTATTGACAACAGATTGCATAATGGTAGGGACAGGGCTTGACCTGTCCCAATATCATTTGATTTAACAAAAACATTATGAATCAGGATATCAACAGCATATGCTAAATAATAAGAAATATTGATTGTCATTGTACATCGACGACCCAAAGCCTGGGTCTAACCATTCGAAATGACATAATACCCCAATTTTTTCTCCCCAATTCAAAAATTATGATTATATTATAATCGCAAAATTGATTAAAATATAATCAAAGATAATAGTAATTTTTATAAATGCAAAAAATATTGAGAAAATGTGTTGTGAGGTAACACGCGGGAATGGAGGGGGCTGAACGGATTGAATAACTCGTCATATCGAGCGTTAGTGAGATATCCCGTTGGTCAAAGGGGGCTCTTTAATCCACGGGACCTCTCGCTAACGCTCGAGGTAACATGCCACGCCCATTAACTAATTAACACATTAACACATTAACACATTAACACATTAACACATTAACACATTAACACATTAACACATTAACACATTAACACATTAACACATTAACACATTAACACATTAACACATTAACACA
>PWND01000208.1 GCA_003557965.1 Bacteroidales bacterium
TATAAGATGCCTGCCTATTGACTCTATCTCAACTGCGGGGCAGCCATGCATCGTAGAGAGTGTAATATTATCTGAAATACAGTAAGGAATTTCAATATTTTTAATTTCCGGATAAATCTCAGCAACTTCCGAAACTTTTTCATGAAGTTCTTCACTGCAATCTCTCATTTTATTAAAAAACCACTGGACATTATCTTTAAGGATTCCTTCAAGATTATATCCCACACTCATATTAAATATTGTTCCAACATTATTGTTTTTCCTGGTTTCATGGTTTAATACATGTATGGCTATCCATGCATTAAGATATTCATTAAAGCTTTGCTCAATTTTCAATTCCTGCGACCACTCGCAATTATAGCCTTCATCCTGCATATCTATACAAGGCTTTGGTATTTCAAGTTCATCTAATGTCTGAACGGTTTTAAGCTCAATATACCTGGCACCCATTAGCCATGCTGCTACTATGTTTTGCGACAATTGAGTGTGCGGGCCTGCCGCAACACCTATTGGAGTGTCAAGATTTTTTCCGAACTTTTTAGTTCCTAAAAAATTATTATCAGGATTAAAAAAAAGCTTTCCGGGTATTCCTAAGAAATTTCCATTAATACTTTTTAAAGAAAGCTCTATCAATTGCTTTAAAGGTACTGGGTAAAATTTATCTGTCATTTTTTATTTTTTTTATTAAAAATATCCTTATTGTTTCACTGTAATGATGTCTGCTAAGAACAGCAGTTGATTATGCGCTTTAACAGGCAACTTAATTACACTTTCAAAATTAACAAAACTTTATTAAAAAGCACCAGGTTAAAAGTTTTAGTCAACCTAAAAACTGTTTGTAATGTTTATTTACGTTTAACTACCTTTGCATGTAAGCAGCATTTGCCGGAAATAAAAGGATTAGCTTTTCTGTTTGGTAATAGTCTTTGGCAGAATGAAAAAATAATCCAATTTTGTGCAAGTGTGAGCAATTTAATGACAGTAATTTGTTTTACATAACATGAGAAAAAATGCTATTTCTGCAATAATATTGGCTGCCGGATACTCAAGCAGGATGGGTGTTTCAAAAGCACTTTTAAGGTATGATAATAAAAATTCTTTTGTCAAAAAAGCATTACAGGTTTATACTGATTTTGGTTGTAAAGAAGTTGTTATTGTTGTTAACTCTGAGCTGTCAAACGAACCTTCAATAACATCATTATTATCAAAAAACATTAAGCTTGTTACAAACCCTTACCCGGATAAAGGAAGATTTTTCTCACTAAAATGTGGATGCAAAAACTTAGATTTTGAAAATGATATTTTTGTACATAATGTTGACAATCCTTTCGTTGAAAAAAACCTTCTTAATGAGTTATTGGCAAATCAGGGAGAATATGACTACCTGTATCCGTCATATAAGGGAAAAGGAGGGCACCCCATATTACTATCCCAAAAAGTTGTAATGGCGATAACCGGGGAAAACAATTTTAATCAAAACCTGAAACTGTTTTTGAAAAACTTTCCTAATTCAAGAATTGAAGTAGATAATCCCAATGTTACTGCAAACATAAACACAAAAGAAGACTACAATAATTATTTTAAAATTTAATACCGTCAAATTAAGTATTCTGATTTTGCATATTATTATGGCAGAGAATAATAAAAACCAACTCCGGAGTAAGGCCCGTTATTATATGGAGTAATCATCATTTTGTCAGATAATTTATTTACGGCATAACCTGTAAGAATTCCTAATACTGCTCCTGCTGCAATATCCGACGCCCAATGCTTGTCTCTATATACTCTTGATATTGAGGCAATAGCAGCTAAAGAATAACATGCCGGAGCTACCCACTTATGCTCTTTAAAGTTATGAGATGCAACAGTGGCAACAGCAAAAGCAGAAGCTGCATGTCCACTCGGAAAAGATTTAAAACCTGTAGAAAACGATGGCCCATGCCATGCATTTTTGTTAAGTTCATCCTGCTCATAAGGCCTTTCCCTGTGTGTTAAATATTTGGGAATATAAGCAAAGGCTCTTGCTGCCATGAAAGCAGCAGCGCCATCAACTGCAAAGCTTGCAATAAGAGAGTTTTCGGTTCTGTGGCCGTAGTACCATGTGCCTGCCAAAACAGGAATAGCAGCCAAACCACCGGTTATCGGCTCAAAAACATATTCGCCTGTAAAAGCAATTACATCATTGTTGTTTTTCCTGAAGTATCTCTGGATATCTTCATCATAGTGCCATGATATAAAGCCAAGGCCTGCAAGCGAACCGGCCAACAACCATTCATTAGGACAGCTTTTTTTTGCAAAGAAAAATATTAAAATTAAAAGAACTACTATTTTTTTGGGGCTTACCATTATTTATTCTTGTGCTTTTTTGCTTCGTTCCAAAACACATCCATTTCATCAAGGCTCATTTTTTTCATATCCTTGCCGTTCTCTTGTGCATTTTTTTCAAGATACTCAAACCTTTTGATAAACTTTTTATTTGTTCTTTCCAACGCATTTTCAGGGTTTACGTTAATAAACCTGCTGTAATTTATAAGAGCAAATAACAGGTCACCAAACTCTTCCTCAATTTTTTCCTGCTCAGCACCTGATTCTGCCTCTGCCTTTAACTCCTGGAGCTCCTCAAGCACTTTGTCCCAAACCTGGTGAGGCTTTTCCCAATCAAAACCAACACCACGGGCTTTCTCCTGGATTCTGTATGCCTTAACCATTGCCGGAAGGGATTTAGGAACTCCTGACAAAACTTTCTTTTTCCCCTCTTTTAGCTTTATCTTTTCCCAGTTCTCTTTTACTTCCTCATCATCTTTAACTTTTACATCTCCATAAATGTGAGGATGGCGCTTTATCAGCTTTTCATTGATGTCATTAAGAACATCAGCAATATCAAAGTCATTTGTTTCTGAAGCAATTTTTGCATAAAAAACTACATGAAGAATTAAATCACCAAGTTCTTTTTTAATCTCACTCATGTTATTTTCTAAAATTGCATCAGCCAGCTCATAAGTTTCTTCAATCGTAAGGTATCGTAAACTTTCGATTGTTTGCTTTTTATCCCATAGGCATTTTGCCCTTAATTCATCCATTATTTCTAAAAGCTTCCTAAAAGCTGTAAGCGATTCTTCCATAATTCATTTTTTTTGCAAAGGTAAAAACTATATCAATGCAGCTTTTGTTTTGGCTTGTTTTATTTTTTTATAAGTGTATGAAATAGAGGAAGCATTGAAAATATGGGATGTAAACAGGAATCCCAGTTGGGCTAACAGTTAAGGAAATCGGCAACAATAATGGTATCCTCAAAAGGAGTATAAATGCTTACTGTGGCATTAGTGTATTGCATTAATAAGCAGCAAGTTATGCATTATTGTTAAACAAACAGGCTGATATAAGCCCGAATGAATAATTAAATTTAAGCGTTAGTAGAGGTTTTATTATTAAATTTGATAAATAATAATAAATTATTTCATGCATGGATTTAAAAAACAAGATTATTGAATACACTGAAAAGTTTTTCAATGAAATTACTGAAATGAGGCGACATTTGCATGCCAACCCGGAACTATCAATGCAGGAGTTCAAAACATCAGAGTACATTACAAAGAAGCTTGAAGAATATGGTATTTCATACAAATCCGGCATAGCTAAAACAGGAGTTGTTGGAATAATAGAGGGTAATGGTTCAGGCAACAAGGTTGTAGCATTGCGTGCTGACATGGATGCATTGCCAATTCAGGAGCAAAATGACAAACCTTATGCCAGTAAAAACAATGGAGTTATGCATGCATGCGGCCACGATGTTCATGTTGCATGTTTATTAGGAGCAGCGAAGATTTTACAGGAGTTGCGCCATGAAATAAAGGGAAAGATAAAGCTGATTTTTCAACCTTCGGAAGAGACTTATCCGGGTGGTGCAATAATGATGATTAATGAAGGTGTACTTGAAAATCCTGTGCCGGATGTAATATTCGGGCAACATGTTTTCCCCGGGCTGGATGCAGGGAAGGTGGGTGTTAAGCCCGGCAAATACATGGCCAGTACCGATGAAGTTTATCTCACTGTGGTTGGGAAAGGCGGACATGCTGCTACTCCTCACCTGAATATTGACCCGGTTGTTATTGCTTCGAATATTGTTGTATCACTACAACAAATTGTAAGCAGAAATGCAAAGCCCTATATGCCAACAGTATTGTCATTTGGCAAAATAACAGCAGAAGGGCGTAATAATATAATTCCTGATGAGGTTAAACTGGAAGGTACTCTCCGCACATTTGATGAAGATTGGAGGGCAGAGGCACACAAAAGAATCAATGAAATAGCATCAGGTATAGCTAAAAGTATGAAGGGCGACTGTGTAGTGAGGATAGAAAATGGATATCCGTTTCTTGTTAATGACAAACAAACAACGGAAAATTTTAAAGGCTTTGCTGCAGAGTTTTTGGGTGAAGAGAATGTATCTGAACTTGATTTAGCTATGACAGCAGAAGACTTTGCATATTTTTCCCAAAAAATTCCATCTTGCTTTTTCAGGTTAGGTGTACGTAATGAGAAAAAAGGAATTACATCAAATCTTCATACTCCTACATTCGACATTGATGAAGAAGCATTAAAGGCCGGTGCAGGGATAATGGCTTATACAGCAATAAACTGGTTAAGGATTAACTCCTAATCCGGGGAATTTGCCATAAAGTTATTATATCCATAATCAAGAAATTCAATATACTTGTCAATATTAGTATCGTATGAGCGAGGAGGGGCAATAATTTCCTCATCATGATTCAGGATAACATAATAAGGCTGTGTATTAGTGCCATACCTTTCAGCCTGTAAAAGACTCCACTTCTGTCCTATTCTTCTAATTCTTCTTTCTGAGCCAAGTGCATTAGAGACAAACTGTTCTTCCTCCGGTAAAAAGGTTCTGTCGTCAACAAAAAGGCTGATTTTTATAAAATTGTTTCTCAATCGCTTCATAACTTCGGGGTTTGACCATACTGAGGCTTCCATTCTTCTGCAATTGGAGCATCCTAAGCCGGTAAAGTCAAGAAAAACTGGTTTTCCGGCTCTTCGGGCAGCATCCAAACCTTCATTATAATCAGTAAAAGCCATAAGTCCATGAGGGCCTTCTTTTACACTTTTTCCCACATATATTTTATTTATGTCATCATCTGCTACACTTACAACAGTGCTTTTAGAAACATCAAAACTTTGAGAAGTCATTGAAGGTAAAAATGAGCTAACAGTTGTTAATGGCGCACCCCATAAACCCGGCAACAGGTAAAATACAAAAGCAAAACTGGCTATTGCAATAAATAACCTGGTTACACTTAAATACTTCAAGTCAGAGTCATGCGCAAATTTTATTTTCCCTATTAAATACAGTCCCATTAGGAAGAAAATAGCCATCCATACCACTATTACAAATTCTCTTGAAATAATTCCCCATTGAGCAACTGCATCAGCCGTTGATAAAAACTTCAGTGAAAATGCAAGCACAATAAAACCAAGTACTACTTTGACAGCATTCATCCAACCACCGGACTTAGGCAGTGATTTTAGTGCAGTAGGGAATATGGCAAAAAGTGTAAACGGTATTGCTAATGCAAAACTAAATCCAAGCATACCCATTGCAGGAGCAAACACACTGCCTCCTGTTGCTGCTTCAACGAGTAGTGTACCAACAAAAGGCCCGGTACATGAAAATGATACTAACACAAAAACAATTCCCATCAAAAATACTCCAATAAGCCCGCCACTTTTTTCAGCTTTACTGTCAAGCTTATTTGACCATCCTGAAGGTAGCTGGAGCTCAAACGCTCCAAGAAAAGAAGCAGCGAAAAAGGCCAGAAGCAGAAAGAAAAATATATTAAATCCCGGACTGGTGGCCAGCATATTCAGAGTATCGGCACCAAATAATATTGATACTGCCATTCCAATAACCACATAGCTAAACATAATGCTACCCCCGTAAAACAATGCATCCCTGACAGCTTTAGCTCTATTGCCTGCATTTCTCAAAAAATAGCTAACCGTTAATGGAATCATTGGGAAAACGCAAGGTGTAAGCAAAGCAAGTAATCCCCATAATAATCCTTTTACAAATTCCCAGGCTAAAGAGCCTTGTTCCTGTTCTTTAGCTATATATGATTGCTCACTTTCTTTCTTTTCTTCAGCTTTTTCGGGTTTTTCCTCTGCAATTATTTCTTCCTGTTCAGTTACTGCTTCCTCATCAAAACTTATATCAGCAACCGGTTCAATTGCTCCATCTTCTTTTCTGCCCGGTAATTTAAATTCAAAATCAACATAATCAGGAGGCAAACAAGAAGTTGGGTCGCATGACATATAAACTAACTCACCTTCAACAACAACATTAGCGGCAGACAAAACTTCAACAACCTGTGTAAATTTTGCCACACCGGATATCATTGCCAGTTCCATATTGAAATTAGGGTCAAACTTTACTTCTGCATCAGGAGAATTCACATTTCCAATAAGCTTATATGAATCTTGTTCAATAAAGCTTATTGATGTTGGGACGGACCCGCCCGGTTCTATATCCATTCCATAAATAGACCAGGTTTCATCAATAGTAGCTGTAAATCTCAGCTCATACCTGTTTTCAGAAATTTCCTGATGAGAAAAATCCCAGCTAACAGGGTTATATACCTGCCCATATGAATTACTTGCAATAAATAAAAAAAGTAAAAAAACTGTTGATAAAAATGCATTAGTTTTCGTTTTCATAACCAGTCATGTATTAGTAAAAAATTCAAAAATTAATTCAACTTTAATGAAAAACACCATTATGTAGAAAATGTTTTGCAAAATAACTATTTAGGTGCATCAATAAAAAATTTACGCAAAGTTATGTTATTGTATTAAGCAGGATAAATTTTTGCGGAAAAAATTTTGCTGGTAGTTGGTTTTATTGCATATCTGTTATCAGGCCGGTGATTTACAACCCAAACAATATCATTGCCGGATTCTAATACCATTACTTCTTCTTTTTTGTGAAGAGGCATTTTAATATCTATTAAAAAATCGCTTATTTTTTTACTTCCCTTCATTCCAAAAGGGTGGAAAGCATCGCCTTTTTCCCACTTTCGTAAAATTAAAGGAAACTTAAGCTTGTCATAGTCAATTGAGCAGCAATTACTTTCTTTAGATATTTCAATATCCGGCATGTAGTCAATAATTTCAGACTTAAAAACAAGGTTGTTATCTAATTTATACACTTGCCATGGGTCAATTTTTATTTCTGTAATATTGTTTTCTTTTTTCGGAGTAATAATAAACACATCCCTGTCTTTAATAATTTTGTAGCTATCCGACTCATAGTATTTTCCGGGCTGTGATTTTACAGTTCGTTTAATAAGCTTTGTTTGTTTAGCAGAAAACCCAAAATCCTTTATCAGGTGATATAGCAGCGTTTCTCTTTCAGGGTAATTATTTATTTTTTTTACATAAATAAAAAACTCGGAGCCTTTTTTCTCGATAACTTTTTCTTTCTCAAGCAGGTGCATGAGAAGGTTTTCAGTTTTTTGTGCAATAGTTGAAAGGCCGGAAAAGTGTTTAATTGCTTGGGGGTTAATATCTTTAAGGTGTGGAATTACTTCATTTCTGATTTTGTTTCTTGAGTAGTTATTAGAAGAATTTGAAGAATCTGTCCGGTATTTTAGTTTATGTTTATTAACAAAATCTACAATTTCTGATTTTTGAAAACCCATCAGGGGCCTTATTACATGGTTGTTTTTCACAGGGATTCCGCTTATCCCTGCATATCCGGTACCACGGGCAATGTTAAACAACATTGTTTCGGCATTATCATTTAGGTGATGAGCAGTAGCAATAAGGCTTAAGTTATGATTTTTTCGCACCTCCTCAAGCCATTTATATCTAAGCTCCCTGGCGGCCGTTTGAATAGATAAGCCCTTTTCTTTTGAGTATTCTGAAGTGTTAAAAGAATTACTAAAGAAAGAAACATTATACTTTTCGGCAATTTTTCGGCAAAAAATTTCATCTTCATCAGCTTCATCGCCCCGTAGCTTAAAGTTACAATGAGCAATATCAAACTTAAGCCCGGCAAGAAAAAACATGTGTGCCATAGCAACAGAGTCAACCCCACCACTAACCGCCAATAAAGTTTTATCTTCCCACTTTATTAGTTTATTGTTATCGATAAAATCAAAAAAATGAATGATCCAGTTCATAAAATTAAAAATGAAGTCTAATCCCAGGTCCAAATATAGCAAAAAAATCACTCTCTTTTAATAAATATCCCAATCCGAAGTAAATTGGCACACTAAATTTTGCACTACCTCTAACAGGTTCAACAACAGCAATACCTACAAGCCCAATATCTCTTTTAACATTTTCACTTTCACTAAAGTTAAATGCATTCAAAGCAATAAAGCCGGCACCAAACTTATAAGGCCTTTTTGCGCCAATTCTGTTAGGGTCGTAAAAGCTAATTTCTGCCAAAACTGAAGTGCTAATACCTGAAAGATTACCAATGCCACTTTGGCTAAATTCTTTTACTAACAGTCCTGCAGGAAATGAAACCATAATATCGAATGCGATTTTTCTTTCAACAAAAATTGTTGCTTTATAGCTTTTCCCGGTAGTATTATATTGATTATCGTTATGTTTTACGGTAATAATTATCTGTGAAAAAGCATCAAGGTTATAAGTTTTTCTAAGCAGGTGGTCATTAAGCCTGATTGTTTGCTGGTTACAATCAGAGTCGCCATAAAAAGCATATCTTGGCGAGCTTTCACCCGGGCACACAACAATGTTTGAAATAGTTTGAAAGTCAACTAATTTATTATTCTCATCCAGTATTCTTACTTCAATATTCAGGTACTGTTTTCCATGAAGCCTGTTATTATTGTCAATTTTTTCAGGGTCGAAAATTATGTTAATATCCCGTATGGTATTATCATAAAAAACGGGTTGCCTAAAGTGGCTGCCATTAATGGGATAATCAATAGTTCCATAGTTTATTTTAACAAAATCCAGGTCGGCAGGCCGCTTATATTCGCGCACCCTTAGTTCGTGCTGTGTAATCTCCCTGTTAAGAAAAACCATAACATTACGTCTTGGGATATCAACAGGAATAGTAACTTCATAAAATAAGACATTATCACTTTGCCTGATACTATCTTTTCTTTGCATACATCCATCAAAAGAAATATTTGCATCAAGCAAACCGTTTCCCTCAACTTTTACTTCAATCTTTTCACCAGGATAAACATTAAGGTTGGAAGTCCAGTCGCCACCTTCGCGCAGAATCTCAATTTTTGAAATATCAGGCCTGTTAACTATGTTAAAGTTAGTCATAAACATAGTTTTTGAGCCATCTTTAATATATAGATAGCCGTCAGTAACCCTGTGTAAATCATAAGTCCTGATATCCGCCAAAAGCTTATTATCAGAAGTAATTGATTTGGTATGAATTTCTGCTATCAATGTTCCACCGTCTTCCTGCCGGTCTTCAATTCTGTAGCTTTTTCTGAGTTCGAAGCCAGTGTGATAATCAAACTGAATCTCTTCACTACGCCTTCTGTCAGGCTCAAAATAAACTACATCTTTGTCTGTATTTACATATTGCAAGCGACTGGGCTTTACATTAAATTCCAGGTTTAATGTTTTGAAAAAATTTGTCACTTCTTTTTCTTCGCTTACTATGGGATAATTTGTGAATATTTCGAGAGGCAACACTAATTCGCCGGTTCTGTTGGCACGAACAGACAGTCTTAGTATATTTCCTCTTCCGGTTAATGTGTAATCAATATTATTTGATGATTGCCAGTCAGGGTATTGTTTTACATTAAATAAATTCCAGCCTGTAATTTCTATATTTTTTTCCTCGCCTCTGAATAATTCGAAATAATCTTTTTCATACTCAATTTCAGGTAAAAAGTATGGTTGCAGTTTTACCTCTTTGTTTATTCTGTTTTTGCCTGCATCATAGTAACTCAGAATTAATGAAGAATATTCTGACTCAAACAAGTTGTTAAACCTTATCCTTGTCCTGTAATGATCATTATTAACAAAAACCAGCGAATCCAGTATGTCAAAATCACCGGAGGGTAGTAATATTAAACCTGGAATAGGCATACCATCCTTTTCAGGCATAACCCTTACTTCAGCAATAGTCTGGTTATCCTCTACTTTAAAAAACAGATAATTTTCATCCTCATAGGTCAGATTATCACGTAAATAATAATATATTTCGTCCTCAATTTTAAAAGCAATGTCAGAAATACTGTTTTCAATCAGTTTGTCAATATGCTCTTTATCCGGTTTTTTGTAATCACCCAGTTTTTCTTCAGCTTCTTTTTGTTCTTCCGGTTCTTCTTTTTCTTCTGTTTCAGTTGTCTTGTCGTCCTTAGCATCTGCTTCTCTAGGCTTTTGTACCTCTACATCAATCGTATCATTTATTTCATCACTAACTTCCTGCTTCTGCTCTAAGTGCTCTTTTTTTTCAAAATCTTTTGAGTTATTTACATTATTAGTATCAGCTTTTTCCTCAGTGCTAATTGAGTAAATATTCAGATTATTGACGCCTTGGGTATCAATAATATTTATTACAAATAAGGCTAAAAACAAACCGGGTAAAATAAAACTTTTTTTCATTACTCTCTATAATTCTGATTTTTACGAATACAATATAAGCTACAAAATTACAAAAATTGACTTTGTTAATTTTAATAACTGAAAATATTAACGTAAATGAAAGAAAAAGTTTTACTGATTACAGCATTAAAGAATGTTAATTTTGCTGTTTAATATATAGTTATTAATTTTATTGTTGGTTTTATAACCAAAACTTTTGGGATTATTAAGCTCTTATCTGCCATAATGCAAAAAGAATGAGGGTTTTTTATTAACAAAAGCATTAGAAATAAAATACTTGAATACGTAATTAAATGTAAAAACTGATTAATAAACATAATTTATTCAGATGAAACCCTCATCTACTAAACATATACAAAAGTGCATGTGTAAACATGAGGGTTCCATCGGGATAAAAGCACCTAAATTGAATACATGAATACGCATAATACTAATAATCAATTTGATAACACTAATTTACACAGATGAAAAAGAAAAGTTTATGTATTGATTTTTATGAAGTTGAGGATTTGACGGAATTGTCTGGAGAGGATCGCGAACTTTTGGAAGCAGCCAAAGAAATGACATCAAATGCTTATGCTCCATATTCAGAATTCTATGTTGGTTCTGCTATTTTGTTAGAGAATGGCAAAGTTGTAAAAGGCAGCAACCAGGAAAATGCAGCATATCCAAGCGGGATATGTGCAGAGAGGGTAACTATTTTTTCAGCATCAGCCCAATATCCTGATGTAGTAATGAAGACAATAGCTGTTGCTGCCCGTAATCCAAGGCAGGCAATGGATTATCCAATTTCGCCTTGCGGTTCATGCAGACAGGTTTTACTTGAGTTTGAATTAAAGCAGAAAAACCCAATAAAGATTCTGCTAACCGGTGAAACCGGTAAAGTTTATATTATTGAAAAAGCTATTGACCTCACTCCAATATCTTTTTCTTCGGATGACTTGAAGAGGCTTTTGTCATAGATGTAAATTGATTTAAATAAACCTTAAAACCTAAAAGCATATGTTTTTATCAAAAATTCTTATTTTTTTTACTTTAGTGATATTCACAATTAGCTCACATACGCAACACAAGCCTGCTTACATTATTTACAACAAATACGGTGAACAGTCTGATTTTTATGAAATGCTCAGAAAATCTTTAGATTCTGATATTGTTTTGTTTGGCGAATTACATAACGATCCAATAGTTCATTGGCTACAGCTTGAGCTAAGTACTTCAATATTTGAGGAAAAAGGGGATAGCTTTGTTTTGGGAGCAGAAATGTTTGAAGCAGATAACCAATTATTGCTCGATGAGTATCTTGCTGGCTTAATAGCACAACGCAATTTTGAGGCAGAATCTAAGCTTTGGGGTAATTATCACACTGATTATAAGCCTTTAGTAGAGTTTGCAAAGGATA
>PWND01000239.1 GCA_003557965.1 Bacteroidales bacterium
CATATCGCTCATTACTTATCCCGTTTTAAATATTCAACTGTTTGTTAATTAAAGTGTTATTTTACTCGTTAATAATTTTTGTAAAACCTTGCTTTTGCTTATTATTTCTATGCAAAAATTCAAATAAAAAAGTGAATAAAAAAAAATTATAAATCTTGTTTATTTGAAATATTTATTGTATTGCTGTCGACAAATTTTTCGCCACCGTTGTTGTCAAACCATATATCCATGCGGCCTAAACGAATTCCAAAAATTCCAGTTTGGCCAATGTGAACTGTACGTTTCTCAAGATTCAATTTTTTCTTAGGTTTTTCAAGTATTGTATGTGTATGGCCACCCAAAATTATATCTGTAAACCTTGTGTTTTCAGCTATTACAACATCCGAGACCTGCCCGCTTTCATGCTTATAACCTAAATGTGATAAACATATAATTAAATCACAATTGTTTTCATTTTTTAAAATATCTTCCATCTTTCTTGCTGTTGCAATCGGGTCAAGATATTTTGTATTACCATACAAACTTTTACTAACCAAACCATCGGGGTTTATTCCAAGCCCGTAAATACCTACTTTTTTATTTCCTTTATTAAAAACCTTATGCGTAAGCATTTTGTTTTTTAGTATAGTTTCAGAAAAATCGTAATTGCTTATTATAAAAGGAAATTTTGCAAAAGGAAGTACATTTAAAAAACCGTCAAGGCCATTGTCAAATTCATGATTTCCAAATGTTGAAGCATCATATTTCATTTTGCTCATTAGCTTAAGCTCGGGTTCTCCTAAAAAAAGATTAAAGTATGGAGTTCCTTGAAATATATCACCTGAGTCCAGAAGTAAAACATGTTCTTCTTCGGCTCTTATTTTTCCAACTATTGCAGCTCTTCTGGCATATCCACCCATACCGGGATACCTGTGATGATCTCTCGGAAACGGGTCAAGCCTGCTATGTGTGTCGTTTGTATGAAGAATAGTTATTTTGTCATAATTGGTTTTTCCACTCAACAAAATGGGAATACCGGACAGGGTTAGTGCTCCGCCTATAGCAATTGATTTAACAAATTCTCTCCTTGTAACGGACATAATTTTGTCAATTAGTTAATAATTATTCTCAAAAAAAACCGGAAAAGAATAAAAGACTTTTAATCTATATAATAAATTCTGCTATCAAGCCGGGAAGAAATCTTTTTTCCTTGTTCATTTATTCTTTTCATGTGTAGTATTATAGCATCACGTACTCTCATGCCTATAAGCTCGGAATCAAGTGGCTGTATGAAAAAATCCATATTATCGCCACCTTCGGCAAGATAGTCTGATGTTAACACTTTATATTCTTTTGTCCTGTCAAAAACTTCATCATTTATTAAAACCTCTTTTGGCTTATTGTTAGCTATGCCTAACTTAGCCCCGCTTATGGGCATCCCGTATTCGGATTCTGCCAGGTATTTAAATAACTCCCAGGTTTTTTCGCCTGATAATGTTATAACAATAAGCTCATTTTCGAAAGGCAATAATTCAAACACATTAGCCTTTGTTATTGGGCCGGCAGGTAAACTTGTTCTTAAACCACCATAATTTAATAAGCAAAAATTTATTTGATTCTCATCATCCGGGTCATACAATTCTTTTCCAATATTATAAACCAAATCTGCAACAAAATTATTTAGTAAGCCTTCCGGGGTTCCTCTCTCCATAACGTGCTCAGAATAAGCAATAACCTCATTCAGTTCCCTCTCCAGGTCATGCCTGTAAATACCAATAATTGAATCGAACTTTTTATCCTTATTTATCAACGTGTCTAATTCAATAAGGTAACCCTCAACTGTTATTTCACTTTCTTTCGTACTTTCACATGAAATGAGAAGTACAAAAGCTAAAATTTGCAGAAATGATAATAAGTATTTTAAGTATTTAAACATTTAAATTTTCTTGTTTTGCTTATTTGCCGTACAATAATAAGATTATTTGTTATAATTTCCAATAAAAAAAATCACCAAATACGTAATTTAAACTTATTATTTATAGACATAAAATTTAACATAAAATTCTATGTTTACAACATTGATATTTAATGCTTTACTGTTTTATTAATTAATGATTTATAAATCAGGGTTTAATCGTGCTCATTGATAAAATTATCAACAAATTCAATGTTTTAGCAGATTATTAACAACAAGTTGAGTTCTTGTTAAGGTTCTTTTTGTGGGTTGATATTTAGGCTTTCTTTTGTGTTAATAACATTTTTGCTCTTCCACTTTCCGATATGGTAATATATAAATACCGAGGTAAAACCAAACATCCACGCTATTGGTATTCCCAGCCAAATCCCTTTAGTTCCCATATATTGTGAAAGAAAGTAAGAACAGGGTACACGAAATACCCACAAAGAAAGCAATGTTATAAACATAGGGATAAGTGTATCTCCGGCTCCCCTTAGTACGCCCTGTGTAACAAACATTGAAGAAAATACAATATAAAAAGAGCTTACAATAACCAGGTATTCATATCCAATAGCAATAACTTCAGGGTCATCAGTAAAAATTCTCATTATATCATTTCCGAAAAACCATGCTATAAGGCTAACAAATATAGAAATTGCACCTGTTACCGTTAAAGTGAACTTAAGCCCGCTTTTTACCCTGTGTATTTTGTTTGCGCCAATATTTTGCCCTACAAAGGTTGACAGAGCCAAACCAAAATTCATTGCTGGCATTGCTGCAAACATGTCAATTCTTCCGGCAATTGTAAATGCAGCAATGGTCTCTGTGCCAAAATTACTTACAATCCCTATCATTGCAATCATGCCTAATGCCACAAAAGTATGCTGAAGGCCTGTTGGAAGCCCGATTTTTACACTTTTCTTAAAGATAGCCCTGTCAAATATTAGTTTTCTTAATTTGATTCTAATTAATACATGTGTGCTGTTTAGATAAAAAACTGCCAGAAAAAATGCTATTCCTTGTGCTAAAACAGTTGCGAATGCAACTCCTCCAATACCCATATTAAAAACAATTACAAAGAGCAAATCAAAAGCAATATTTAATACTGATGCAATTATAAG
>PWND01000264.1 GCA_003557965.1 Bacteroidales bacterium
AGTAATGCAAGTACGCTTTCTCTGTCATGATATCTTTCATTAATAATATCCCTGAACTCGTCAGCTCCAAGAACATCAACATAACTGATGTTTCTTGAAAGAGAGTAAGTTCCATTATACGATAAAGAAAGAGGCAGGCCCTCTTCTCCTCTTTTAGTGGTAATAATTATAACACCGTTAGATGCTCTTGACCCATAAATTGCAGTGGCGCTGGCATCTTTAAGAACAGTGAACGATTCAATATCATTAGGGTTAATTGTAGCCAGCGGGTTCCTGATTCCGGGTACTCCGTCAGTATCAATAGGCACCCCATCAATAACAATTAACGGATCGTTGCTTGCAGCCAGAGATGACCCACCCCTGATTCTGATAACATCACCACTTCCGGGAGCACCACCTGCTGAAGTAACCTGTACACCAGGAATTTTACCGGCAACAAGGCCTGCAGGTGAGGTAATATGCCCCTTGTTAAAATCACGGCTTTCAACAACCGCAATTGAACCAGTTGCATCCTCTCTCTTTGCTACACCATAACCAATGATAACAACATCGGATAAGATTGCTATATCAGCATATAGCTCAAAGTTAAGAGTAATAATTTCATTGGCAACTACAGTAACATCGCGAAACTCAGTTTCATAACCCATGAAACTTACTCTTAAAGTAACATCTCCTTCTGGCAAAGTAAGGGTGTACTCTCCGTTATAATCGGTTATTGCCCCTTGTGTAGTGCCATCAATAATTACGTTTGCTCCGGGCAAAGTTTCTCCGGTTGCCCGATCTGATACTACACCTTTTATAGTGCCTTGCTGGGCATATAAAGATGCAGATAGCAAACCAACGAATAGCAGACAAAGTTTAATTTTTCTAATCATACTAAAATGGTTTTACTTTAAATTCAATTAAACAATAAAACAAAGCTTAAATTTAATCCTTTTTTTCTAAAAAACATTAACCGGCAATAAAAAATATTGTTGATTAAAATTCAAAACAACAGAATAATATATTTTATTTGTGGTTTAATATATTTTCAAGACAACAAATCTAAAAATTAAATGGCATTTTTCCTATAATCTTAATCCTGAAAACCAACATTTTATATCAAAAATCGTCGCAAACGTTTGCGGAAAATTTATTTTTATTACCATCAAAAAAATAATAAAAACATATCTTTGTTCAGTAATGAAAATTATTATTAAACAAATCTAAGAGCAATGAAAAAGTTGAAAGTTTTTATAGTTTTATTCTTTCTTTGGGGCATTACTGAAGGGTTTTCATGTACGAGTTATTTGGTTACTCCCGGAGCTTCAGTAGATGGTTCAAGTATGATTAGTTATGCTGCTGATTCGCACATAAGATATGGTGAATTATATCATTTCCCCGGAGGCCCGAGGCCTGAAGGGTCATATTTCCAGGCATATTACAGGGGGAGTCATAAGCCGTTAGGAAAAATTCCTTATCCTGAAACAACATATAATGTTGTTGGATACATTAACGAAAAACAGGTTGCTATAGGTGAATCAACTTTTGTTGGCAGAAGAGAATTGTTTGATACTTTAGGATTAATAGATTATACGGGTTTAATGCAAAATGCATTATTAAGAGCGCCAACCGCAAGAGATGCTATCAAAGTAATTGCGGAGCTAGCGGATGAATACGGCTACTACAGTTATGGAGAATCCTTTTCTATAGCAGACCCTTATGAAGTATGGATAATGGAAATTATCGGCAAAGGAGTAAACCTTAAAAAGAACAGTGAAACCGGTGAATATTACAATGCGAATAAGGGAGCTGTATGGGTTGCGAAAAGAATACCTGACGGGTATATTTCAGCACATGCAAATCATGCACGAATTACTACTTTCCCTCAAGGCAGAAGCAGGGAGTCAATTACCAATAAAGAGTTTGATAAGCTGCATGACCCAAGAGTGCGTGTGATATATTCCCATGATGTAGTAGATTTTGCACGCGAACAAGGCTATTATGAAGGAAGAGACCGTGATTTTAGCTTTTCCGATGTTTATGCACCTCTCACCTTTGGAGCATTACGATTTTGCGAAGCTCGTGTTTGGAGTGCTTTTAGACAGGTAAACAGCGAAATGGAGCAATACAAAGATTATGCCTTTGGTTATGAAAAAGATAATCGCATGCCATTGTATATAAAGCCCGACAGGAAGTTGTCGGTAAAAGATTTATTTGACTTCAAACGGGACTATCTGCAAGGCACAGAATATGACATGACTAAAGATGTAGGTGCAGGCCCGTGGGGCAAACCCTACAGGTGGCGTCCTTTAACGTGGGAAATTGACGGCAAAACATATTTTCATGAACGAACAACCGCAACACAGCAAACAGGTTTTTCTTTTATTACTCAGTCACGAAGAAACTATCCGGGGCCAATAGGCGGTATTATTTGGTTTGGCGTTGACGATACCAACCTGACAGTATATGTTCCGATGTATGCCGGAATTACAAAAGCTCCGGAATCTTATGCCGAAGGCAACGGGAACATACTGGAATACTCCGATGATGCCGCTTTCTGGGTGTTTAACAAACTTGCTCATTTTGTTTACTTAAGATACAGCCTTAAAATTGATGATGTAAGAAAAGTACAGAACGAGCTGGAGTCGAGATTTGTTAAAATGGTTCCGGCCATTGATGCAACAGCTAAAAAAATATATAAAGAAAACCCCGGACTCGCCATAGAATTTCTTACAGACTTTTCAGTAAACATGGGTAATTATACTGTGGAACGATGGGAGGATTTATTCAGGTTTTTAATGGTTAAATACATTGATGGAAATATTAAAAAAGATATTGATGGAGAATTTGTAACTAATGAATATGGGAAATACCCGATAGTAAAGCATCCCGATTACCCTGAATGGTGGCTCCGTTTGATAATTGAAAAAACCGGTGACAAATTCTTATATCTTGATTTCGAATAATTAGCTTAATTTGTGTTCCTTTTTTATTCTGGCTACGGCATTTTTTATGCCGGGAGAAAGTGGCGCTATGTAGGGCTCCTGCAAAAGCAAGCTTATCTCTTTGTAAAGCTCAGGATATTTCTTTGCTATTCTAATAATCATTAATAATGCATTAAATCTTACAGAGGGAGAACTGTTTGTTTTTTCCCAAATACCAACACAAAAATCAAATAAAAATCCTTCATGATCTTCTTCCAGCTCCATTATATAAAGGATTTTTAAAAGTTCCCTTTGATGGCCGTCTTTTTTGTCCTTTATACTTTCTATTATCATCGAAATATAAGGAAAGATTCTCTTGTCGTTCTTTTCTATACAACTCCATAGCAGCCAGGCAGCCCGCCATGAGTAAGGCTGCTTGTTTTTTAAGGCTAACTTTATTGCTGTATCAACAAATTCAGGATGTGATTTAATAAAAGAAATCATTCCTTCTTTATTAAAACTTTCCAAAACGTGCATTAATTTTTTTTCCATACGTTCTGTCAAAATTATATACATCAGGTAATGTACGAAATTAATAAAAATTAAAGCTTAAAAGGTTTTGCTTTGTACTTTATTATCCTGCATATTAAATATTAATATGTGTCTTAAAAATGCTTAAACAAAAACAAAACACCCTTTTTCTCGTTTTCTTTGTAATTCATTTTAATCAAACACATATAATCTAATGTTGCGGTATTTTGGTTTACTTGCTTTATTATATTTAGCCACAAGTAACCTTGTGTTATCAAGTTCTGTAAAAGTTGTTGTAAAAGATGAGCAAAAACTTCCTCTTATTGGAGCTACAATTAAGCTAACAGAAGAAAATGAAACCTCATCATTTTATAACATTACGGATTTTGATGGGGTTGCTGTTTTCCCGGATTTAAAGCCAGGCCAATACACAATGAAAGTAACTTACGTTGGTTACAGTCCGTTTGAAAAAAATATAAGCTATAAAGAAGATTACGTTGAGTACGAAGTCCATCTGGAGCCATCATCCTTAAGTATTGCAGGAGTTACAATTACAGCAACACGGCCACTAATTAGCCAGGAGGGTGACAAAATGATTATTGACCCTGAGCCATTAGCGGGAATAAGCAATAATACACTTGAAGTGCTTGAAAGCACCCCCGGCCTTTATGTTGATCAGGATGGAGGCATTTTTATTAGCAGTGCAACACCTGCAACAGTATATATTAATGGAAGAGAGCAGAAAATGAGCAATCAGGACATTAATACCATATTAAGCAGTTTGCCTCCAAACAGTGTTGAAAGAATTGAAGTTATCAGAACTCCCTCAACAAGATATGATGCTGCAAGCTCAGGTGGTATTGTCAATATAGTTCTTAAAAGAGGAATGAGAATAGGGCGATTTGGTTCAGTAAACGCAGGCATGAATCAGGGTAATTATGGAAATCGCTTTGCCGGTCTTAGCTTTAATAATAGTAGCGATAGAAGTACATCCTATGCTATGATAAACTATAATTATCGTGATATGCTGGAAGAACTTAATTCTGTCAGACATTTGCAAAACCAGTCATTACTGGGGCAGGATGCAAATACAAGGAGAAGCAATAACCAGTTATATTTAGGTTACGGAATTAATTATGACTTTAATGAGGATATAAGTTTGGCTTATGATGGCAGAATTAATACGGGCCTTAGAAAATCAGTTTCAGATAATGTAAATATTATTGAAGATATTGATGACAGTATTGCTGAAACTATTAACCTCACAAATAATAATAATGATCTACTAAGTATTCAACAAGATCTCGGCCTGATGATAAAGCTTGATACTGTGGGATCTGAACTGGACACAAAGCTCAGCTATTCTTATGGCGGCAACAGGATAAAGCAAGATTATACAACGGAGTATTTTATGCCGTTTAATATTGTAAACACCGGCAAAGGCAATGGTATTCAAAACAGGCACTTTTTATCATTTCAGTCGGATTTTACTTATAAGCTACCCTTTGATATAAGCCTGGAAACCGGAATAAAAAGCAGCTTGCAACAATACGACAGTGATTCTGAGTTTTTCGTAAAGGTTGATGGTTCTTTTATAAATGATACCTTAAGGACAAATTCATTTGAGTATAACGAAAGCATCAGTGCAGCCTATTTACAATTATCCCGTGATATTGGGCTGGGGTTGCATCTTAGGGCGGGCGTAAGGTTTGAGCATACTTATATGGATGGAAACCAGATAATACCGGCTGACACAAGCTTTTTGGTTAACAGGGCTGACTTTTTCCCTTATTTATTCTTGAGCCGGGATTTGGTTACACTATTTGATGAAATAGCTCTTACAGGCTACATGATTTATCGCCGCACAATAAGCAGGCCGGGGTATCAAAACCTTAATCCATACGTAAGTTTTGTTGACCAGTTTATGTATGAAACTGGCAATCCTGCATTAAAACCACAATTTACAGATAATGTTGAGTTTAATATAAGCTTTAATAACTTTCCTGTTTTTGCAATAGGGCAAAACCGCACAAAAGATATTTTTTCTTCTGTTATGTATAGTGATGAAAACTTTAATGATGTTTTGGTAAGAACTTATGATAATCTGGGCCAAAGCAAGGAAACATATTTTCGTGCAATGATTGGGATACCACCCGGGGGCAGATACTTTTTTGCCCTTGGAGGCCAATATAATTACCTGGAATATGATGGCTTTTATGAAGGCCAGGCCTTAGACTTTACTAATGGAAGCTGGAGACTGTTTACGTTTCACTCTTTAAGGCTTTTCGACCAAACCAGGCTCACATTAACCGGATTTATGATGACTGGCGGACAATGGAACTTCTATGAATTAGAAACTTTTGGAATGCTTAACATAGGCTTGTCGCAAACTTTTCTTAACAGGCAGCTTACCGTAACAGTTAATGCCAGGGATGTACTCAGAACTATGGTAACAGAGTTTGAATTCAACCAGGGTAATACATACAGCTATGGCAGCAGATATACTGATAATATGAGATTTGGCATTAGTGTTCGTTATAATTTTGGAATAAGACAACAGGAAGAGCAGCGAGATCAAATTCCTGATATGGATGTGGATTTTTAAATCGGATACATTTCCCTTGAAAAAAACAGGGTTTCATAATTGCATTTTGTTAATTATAAAAATTAAACAGCCCTTGTTTCCATACCTTACATTACAATTAATTAAAATTTGTTGCATTAATTAGTTCATAAATAGTAGCTATTACAGGCAGGATTTGCTGGTAATTTATTGTAAATTTGCGTAAGTTCTTTTTATCAATATCTATGTCCGAAAAAAAAGAAGTAAAATCAGAACAGCAAAAAACCAATAATTTATTATTGATATCGGGGCCTTGTAGTGCAGAAACCTATGACCAAACTATGGGAACAGCATTGTTGCTCAAAGAACTCAATGTTGTAGATTACTTTAGAGCAGGAGTTTGGAAGCCCCGGACCAGGCCGGGAGGATTCCAGGGAGCCGGAACCAAAGCACTGGAATGGCTCAAAGATGTCAAGAAAGAAACAGGGCTGAAAATTGCCGTTGAAGTTGCAAATCCTTCACATATTGATGACTGCCTTAAGTATGGTGTTGACATGATTTGGATAGGTGCCCGTACCAGCGTCAACCCTTTTTCTGTTGATGAAATTGCTCGTGCATTGCAGGGTGTAAAAATTCCGGTAATGGTAAAAAACCCCGTAAATCCGGATGTTAACCTTTGGGTAGGTGTTCTGGAAAGAGTTATTAATGCAGGCATTGACAAAGTTTATGCTGTACACAGGGGCTTTTACTCCTTTCAAAAATCATCTTACAGCAATCCTCCGCTGTGGGAAATCCCTATAGAACTGAAAAGGCTAATGCCTGATATACCTTTGCTATGCGACCCAAGCCATATAAGCGGAAGCAAAAACTTTATCCTCAGTATATGCCAGCATGCAATAGACCTTGATGTGCAAGGTTTTATGATTGAATCACATATTGCACCGGAAAAAGCACTAACAGATTCTAAACAACAAATTACCCCGCAAGAGCTCGGGAAATTATGGAAAAAGCTTGTGTTTAAATCACAATTTCCTGAAAAACTGGCACATAATGAAAAAATTGACAAGCTGAGAGAGCAAATTGATGAAATTGACAAAAACATTTTAGACATGCTATCTCAAAGAATGAGTGTTGTTAAAGATTTGGGCTATTTAAAAAAACAACAAAAAATTACTATATTGCAGATTAAACGCTGGAGTAATATCTTTAAAGACAGGATAGAAAAAGGACAAGAGTTGGGCTTAAATAGTGAATTTTTAAAGGAATTACTGGAAGTGTTGCATCAGGAATCAATCAGGATACAAACTGAGCTAAAAAACAATAAGAAAAAGCAATAACAAACAAGCTTACTTTTTAAACTAACAATAATTCATTTCAGATGACAAAAAACGAAAAAAACAAAGAAGGCAGTATAACGAATGTATCTGACATAGGTGAATTTGCTTTAATAGACGAACTAACATCTGGTTTTAAAAGCAAAAATAAATCTACAATTAAAGGCATTGGTGATGATACTGCCGTTATTGAGTCGGGAAGCGATTCGTTGTTTTTGCTTACCAAGGATATGTTAGTGGAGGGCATTCATTTTGATATAACATATACACCTTTAAAGCACTTAGGATATAAGTCAATAATAGTGAATCTTTCTGATATTTACTCAATGAACGGCACTCCGACACAGGCGGCTATAGGAATTGCAATATCCAGCCGGTACAGTGTTGAAGCCCTTAAAGAGTTTTATGAAGGTGTTAAACTTGCGTGTGATCTTTACAACGTAGATCTTGTTGGCGGAGACACATGCTCCTCTCAATCAGGCTTGTTTATTTCTGTAACTGTTACGGGTTTTGTTGACAGAGATAAAGTGACATACAGAAGTGGCGCAAAAAAGAATGACCTTGTGTGTGTCAGCGGCAACCTTGGGGCTGCTTATGCCGGGTTACTTGTGCTAAAAAGAGAGAAAGAAGTTTTTAAAGCAAACCCAAACAATCAACCTGACATTTCAAAATATTCTTATGTTATAGAACGACAACTGAAGCCGGAAGCAGGCAAAACCCTTGTTGAAACCCTTGATAAGCTAGGAATAATGCCTACTTCAATGATTGATGTTTCTGATGGCCTGGCTTCCGAAATTATCCATATTTGTAAAAGCTCTCGCTCTGGTGCATACATATATGAGGATAAAATACCCATTGACCCCGAAACTATAGTTGTTGCTGACGAATTTGACATTAATCCTGCAACATTTGCACTTAATGGTGGCGAAGATTATGAGCTGTTATTTACAATTTCACAAAAAGACTTTGAAACAATAAACAATCATCAGGAAATAAAAATTATCGGGTATATTTCCGATGTGCTTGACGGTGCCAATCTTATCACTTCTGCGGGCCAACAGGTGCCGCTTAAAGCACAAGGGTGGGATGCTTTTAAAAATAAATAAAAAAACATGGCTACAAAAAAGAAATACTATGTAGTTTGGGAAGGAAAAGAAAGGGGGATATTTGACTCTTGGGAAAAATGTAAGAAATCCATTGAAGGGCATAAAGGTGCCAAATATAAGTCATTCATATCGCCGGAAAAAGCTAAAGAAGCCTTTTTCGGCAACCCTGATGATTTTCTAAAAAAAGATTTTTTTGAAACAACATTAAGTGATGACGAGCTGTTGATGTTTGGTAAACCTATTGAAAACAGCATTGCGGTGGATGCAGCATGCAGCGGTGTGCCCGGAAAAATGGAATACCAGGGAGTTTTTACTGCAAATAAACAACAATTGTTTCACAAAGGGCCATTTGAAGACGGAACTGCAAATATCGGAGAGTTTCTTGCCATCGTTCATGCTTTGGCATGGTGTAAAAAAAAGAAATTAGACCTTCCGATATACTCCGATAGCCGCACAGCCTTAAAGTGGATAAAAAACAAAAAAGCAAAAACCAAATTGGAACAGAACAGCAAAAACAAACAACTTTTTGAGTTGATTGAAAGAGCTGAAACCTGGCTTGAAAACAATACCTGGAGCAACCCCCTCATTAAGTGGGAAACTAAAGCATGGGGTGAAATCCCTGCAGATTTTGGCAGAAAATAATATGATTATATATCTTTAATAGATTTTTTTCGTTTGTTTGTTAGAATGTTTTATTGATGAAAACTTCATTTAAACATAAAATCAGGCTTATTTGGCAGTTTATCAGGATATCATTGATTTCCGGTGTGATTTTTATTACGGCCTTAGTAATTACCCTGGGTGTTCTTACATGGGTTAACAGAGACAGTATTAAAAAAGCTTTTATTGATGAACTAAACAAAAACCTGAAAAGCGAAGTATATATTGACAGGGTTGGGGTGAACCTCTTCAGAAGTTTTCCCCTGGCCTCAGTTACCCTTTATAATGTTTCTGTTCTTGAAGCCGTTGAAAAAGAAAATAAAGATACTTTACTCAATGCAAGAAGGGTTTATTTCCAATTCAGCATTATTGACCTGCTCCGAAAAGATTATAATGTAAGGCAACTGGAGGTTTCAAAAGCCGACTTTAATCCTGTAATATTTCATGACGGCAAAACAAACTACATTATCTGGGAAAGCCCGGACGATGACACAGATAAAGAATTCCAGTTTGATTTTGAAAGAATCATTTTGAGAAATGTAAATGTTAGCTTTAAGGATTTTAGCACAAACACCTTGTTGGATTTCCGGGCTGACAGGTCGGCACTGACGGGGCAGTTTAGCCACAATGATTATGCACTTAGTATATATGGCGACTTTTTTGCTGAGAGAATAAATATTAACAACACTGAGTTTGTTGCATCACAAAGTACAAAACTGGATGTGGTTTTGGATGTTTTTGAAAACCAGTATTTTGTTTTCGAGAAAGGCAATATAATTATTAATGCACATGAATTTGATGTAACCGGGAAAATAGACTCCAGGCGGGAACACACGTTTTTTGACCTCGATATAAACTCAAAAAAGCTCACACTGCAAAACCTCGTTCGTGATTTACCGCAATTTGTTAAAGCATACCTTGATGGATACAGGGTTAATGGAAACATAAACTTTAATGCAACAATAAATGGTTATTTTTCCGACAAAGTCAACCCATATATTCAAGCAGGTTTTAATGTAATGAATGCTGAATTGTTTGATGAAGAGCACAACGTATTCATGAAGAACCTTAATTTTAGAGGGCAATATAATAACGGAAGGCTAAGGAATTTGGCATCTTCCTCTATTACATTAACAAACTTTTCAAGCAGGCTAAATAACGGGTTCCTCGAAGGAAATGTTTATGTATTAAACTTTAACAGGCCAAACGTAAAACTGGATTTAAACTCTAATATTCTATTATCCGATATAGTACACTTTTTAAAAATAGACCGTATTAAAAATGCCAGGGGACAGCTTGAGCTTGATTTGAATTTTGACGGAATAATAAGTGATGGTAAAAGCTTAAGGCCTGAAGATATTCTTGCCAGTACAACAAGAGGAAATATCAACTTTAGCAACTTAAGCTTCTTTATGGATGACTCAAGGCATTTCGAAAACCTGTCAGGTTATTTTATGTTTAATAATAATGATATTGTAGTTGAAAATCTAAATGGCAGTGTTGAATCAAGTGATTTTTATGTAAATGGTTACTTTAGAAACTTTTTGTCATATTTATTTTTTGATGAGCAAAAATTATATGCAGATGCAAACTTTAAGTCGGATTATTTAAATTTTAGCGAACTACTTCAACATGACGTGTCTGGGCTTGATACTACTTACAGGTTGTCTTTTTCTGAAAGAGCAAACTTCCGGCTCAATGCTGAAGTTGGACATATGGTTTTTCAGAATTTTGAAGCTTTTGATGTTAACGGAAGAGCTCTTATGCGTGACAAAGTTTTTATGGCAGAAAGCATAAACTTATCAACAATGGATGGGGCAATTGATTTTACAGGGACTATTGACGGGAAAAATACTGATCTGCTTAAAGTAAACTGCATGGCAACTTCAAACAACATTGATATTCAGCAGTTGTTTTATCAAATGAATAATTTCGGACAGGAAGCAATTGTTGATAAGCATTTGAAAGGAAGTTTAAACTCAACCGTGCACTTTTCTGCTAACTGGTCTCCATATCTTAAAATTGACATGAACAGTATAATTGCCGATGCTGATGTTGTTGTTGAAAACGGTGAACTAATTAACTATGACCCGGTTTTGGCTCTGTCAAGATTTCTGAGAATAGGAGACCTGAAGCATATTAATTTTTCTACTCTTGAAAATCAAATAAGCATCAAAGATCAAACAGTATATATTCCATTTATGGAAATAAATTCCAGTGCAATTGACATCAAGCTATCAGGTGAGCATAAATTCAATAATGAAATTGACTACCGGCTACAGGTTAAGCTATCTGACCTTCTGGCTCACAGAAGCCGTGAAAGCAGAAACCCACAAGAGCAGTATGGTGAAATAATTGATGATGGAAACACAAGAACTCTTTATTTGTTGGTAACCGGCACAATTGATGATCCAACATTCAGGTATGATACCAGGGCTGTCAGAGAAAGGATCAGGGAAGACCTCCGGCAGGAAAGAGTAGTGTTAAGAGATGTTTTGCGTGAAGAATTTACAAGAGCTACCGACACTATTGATGATTTTTCAACGGAGGAAGAAAAGAAAAGAATCAAAGAAAGACAAGACATCAAAAAACAAGAAGATGGCGATTTTATTATTGAGTGGGAATGATTAAAGACTCTTAAATGAAACCCTCATCTACTAAACATATACAAAAGTGAATGTGTAAACATGAGGGTTCCATCGGGATAAATTGAATACATGAATACGCATAATACTAATATTCAATTTTATAACACTAATTTACACAGATGAAAACCAATAAAACAAAACTGCTGATAGAATGCACTTATTAAATCATTTCGGGAAAAAGGTTGGCTTTAATGCACAAAGGAGTTCTTGATTTTGGCCATTCACTTTTTACCCACTCTGCACAAAATCAACATTAGAAAAG